>CAITID010000264.1 GCA_903892335.1 uncultured Actinomycetes bacterium | reverse complement strand
TGAAATCACTTTTGCGCACAGTCGTTAACTGCAGCGCCAGAGTTAAACCAAGACCTGCGCCAAGTAATAGCGCTGCCCAATCAGTGCCAGCCGATGAATGCTTATAGATGCGCGTTGGCTGGGTCATGCACATATTAGAGCGCGTATACCTGAGAGCTGGCTGAGTGATGGCCGTGTGCTTGATATGAAAAGCTAATTCCCGTAAGCGAGCGGATCTAGCTCCCTCATTTTTTGCTTCGTGATTAAATCTTCTTGTGCGGTAATTCCAGAAAATGAGCGCAATAGTTGGTACGTATAAATTGAATGGGGGAAAAACTTGACTGAGTCGCGGGCAACTTTAATTCCTAGATCAGAATAATCTGGAATTGATTCCGGTTTCAATTCTGGTCGGGCAGTCCAAGTGTTGGTCCTATTGTCGCGTAAAGTTGTGGCTACCTGCATGAAGTGTTGCTCATTTTTTGGCCAAATGTACGCTGCGTTCTGAATTCGAATTGGATCTCCACTGGACATTTCTATAAAGTACCGAGCTTCACCAACATACGCAGGTAACCCAATGATCGCGCCAATAGCAAGCCCCACCGTAACTCGGATGATACTTCCTGGCATTAGTTTGTTCTCGTTGCGTGACTCTTTGGTCTTCTTTCTATTCATCATGACTTTATCTCTAATTGGATTTTCAGGGTCGATTGCAGATCGAATTCGACCATACCCAAGAATCAAACCGGAAGCCACCCAACCCCAGACTGAAACCCCAATTTGATTAATGCTAATGAATAGCTGGGCATTAAAGCCGACCCAAATAGCTAGCAGAGTGACAAAGGCTCCATCAAATCTCGCGGATTTCCTAAAAAAATGAAATACAGAATAAAGTGCTAAGAGATTTATCATGATGAATAATACAAATGCAAGCAAACCAGCACTAGCTGCAATATCGATGTATACATTGTGAGCAGAATTCGTATATTGAGTTGGAGACCAATTATAAGCTTCCAAACTTCGAGATTGGCGATACCAGTTGCCAAAGTTATCTAAACCGACTCCGAGAAATGGGTGACTAGTAACCATTTCCCAGCCCGCCTGCCAATAATAGCCACGAGCGGTAAGTGAGGATTTATAAAGTAGGTTTGCAAGTGGCCCAATATTGAATAACGCAAGCAAAACTAATCCGGTAGAAAAAGCTGTGGTTAATGCTATCAAAAGAGCTAATTTATGAAACTTAGAAAAATAAAGTTTTGAAATTGCAAAAACTCCTAAGCCTGCAGCAACCACGAAGAACCCTTGCTTGACTATAGAAAGTTTCATCAGATAAAGACATAGCAATGTGTAAGGAATTAAAGTGATTTTGAGTTTAAGGGACACTGTTTCACGGAAAATTAGTCCAACCGCTGCAATGATCGACATTCCTAAGAAAGCTGCGTTAAAATCTGGGTTTCCTAAAAACCCTATAATCGGGTTATATGGGCTCACCCAACCCGCTGGTTCAATCCCAAAGTGTTGTAGGTATCCATAAATAGTTGTTACGGCTCCAACAATTACAAAAGTGTAAAGAAATTTAGAAATCAAGTCTGAAGAGCTCGCAACCGTTGCAACAAGTAGCAGTAGCGAAAGTGATAGATATGTTACAAATCCAGTGTTGCGGCCATAGACACCAAAAAATTCTTGATTGAAATTCTGTCCTGAAGTTGCAACTCCAACTCCCAGAACGAATACAAATAAGCCGGTCAAAATTAGCACCCACTTGTAGCCGCTGTTGAACAACGTTCGAATATTTGGAAGCAATAAGCTGAACCCTGCAAAACCAAAAATGGAGATAATTGCCATTTTGATTGGGTTAATCGGATCGGCCGTTGTTTTGGGTGTGATGGCGACTGAAGCTAGTGCACAGGCTGCTAGTAATAATTTCCC
>CAITID010000263.1 GCA_903892335.1 uncultured Actinomycetes bacterium | reverse complement strand
ATGCCAGTTCATCTATATGGCAACATCGCTGCCATGGATCGCTTTACTGAGATTGGTAAAAAACATGGAATACAAATTATTGAAGATGCTGCGCAAGGACATTTAGCAGCGCTGAATGGGAAAAACTCTGGTGAGTTTGGAACTGTCGCCTCCTTCTCTTTTTATCCAACTAAAAATATGACTGCAGGTGAAGGTGGCATGGCAGTTACGCCATCTGCTGATACCGCTCGCATGCTGCGCTTACTTCGAAATCAAGGCCAAGAGATTAGATATCGCAATGAGGTAATTGGTTTTAATACCCGTATGACTGAAATTCATGCTGCAATTGGCCGCGTTCAATTAGCAAAACTTCCTGGTTGGACAAAGACTCGTCAGGAAAATGCTGCGTTTTTAGATGCCAATATCAAAGGTGTCATAACGCCATTTGTAGCTCCTGGCTCTTCTCATTCATATCATCAGTACACAATTAGAGTTCCTGGAAATAATGCTGCTGTGCGAGATAAATTTATTGAGGAGTTAACAAAGCGTGGTGTTGGCAGTGGTGTTTACTACCCAACCCCAATTCATCGCCTGCCATCATTTAATCTCACTCTAGATCTACCAGAGAGTGAAAAAATGGTTAATGAATGTATCTCACTTCCAGTACATCCATCTTTATCAAAGGATGAGTTAGCAACTATTGCCAATGCGGTAAATGAGGTTGCAGGACTATTGCTGTGAGTAAGAAATTACGTGCTGGCTTAGTCGGACTTGGCATGATGGGTCGCCACCATGCACGAGTATTAAGCTCGCTAGAAAATGTTGAATTAGTTGCTGTTTGTGATCCATTGGGAGATCCACATAAAGCAGCGGGTGATCGAGTAGTTTTAAAAACAGTCAAAGAGTTAATTGATGCAAAAATTGATTACGCAATGATTGCCGCTCCAACAGCTTTTCATGAAGAGCTCGCACTTGAATTAGCAGCGGCTGGAATTCATGCCATGATTGAAAAACCATTAGCAATTGATACCGCCTCTGCTGAGAAAATCACCGCAGCTTTTAAAGCAAAAGGTTTAGTTGGCGCAGTTGGCCATATTGAAAGATATAACCCAGCATTGCAACAACTTCGCATGAGGTTAGAAAAAGGTGAACTTGGTGATGTTTACCAAATCGCAACTCGCCGGCAAGGACCCTTCCCAGCTCGAATTGCAGATGTTGGTGTGATTAAAGATTTAGCAACACATGACATTGATTTAACAGCTTGGGTGGCCGGATCAAAGTACACATCCATCTCGGCAAGAACAGCACATAAATCAGGGCGCCCACATGAGGATTTAGTTGCTGCAACTGGCGTACTTGCAAATGGAATTATCACTAGCCACTTAGTAAATTGGTTAACACCCTTTAAAGAGCGTTTAACAATTGTTACTGGTGAGGCTGGCACATTAGTTGCCGATACTTTAACTGCAGATTTAACTCTGTATACAAATGCCTCTGTTGCTACGCAGTGGGATTCAGTCTCAGCTTTTCGCGGTGTTAGTGAGGGTGAAGTGGTTCGTTATGCATTTGCGAAAAAGGAGCCATTACTTGTTGAGCATGAGAGTTTCCGCGATGCAGTACTTGGTCTGCCGGGCGCAGTTGAAAGAATTGTGACCATGGAACAAGGTTTAGCCACAGTTGCAGTTGCCCAAGCGATGATTGAGAGCGCCGATAGGAAGGTAACCGTTAACTTATGAAGATTGCCGTCATAGCACTGGGAAAAATTGGGCTGCCACTTGCTGTGCAGTTTGCGAATAAAGGTCATCAAGTAATTGGCTGCGATGTTAATCAAAAAACCGTTGATTTAATCAACGCCGGTACTGAGCCATTCCCAGGTGAGGCACACCTACAAGATTATTTAAGCAAGGTAGTAAAAAGTGGAAATTTAGTCGCAACAACTGATACCAAAGATGCGGTTGCTAAATCTGATGCCGTTGTCGTAGTTGTTCCACTATTTGTGGATGAACAAGGAGTTCCCGATTTTGGTTGGATGGATGCGGCAACAGAGCAAATTGGCGCTGGCTTAAAGCCAGGCACATTGGTTTCCTATGAGACCACTCTCCCAGTTGGCACAACACGTAATCGTTTTGCTAAAGCACTTGAAAAGGCTTCTGGTTTAACAGCTGGTAAAGATTTCAAATTAGTTTTCTCACCAGAGCGAGTACTAACTGGTCGAGTTTTTGCTGATCTTAGAAAGTATCCAAAGTTAGTTGGCGGCATTGATGATGCTAGTGCCCAGGCTGGTGTGGCATTTTATGAATCAGCATTAGATTTTGATGATCGACCAGATTTAACCGAGAAAAACGGCGTCTGGAATCTAGGAAGCTGCGAAGCCTCTGAGATGGCAAAGTTAGCTGAAACAACTTATCGCGATGTAAATATTGCCTTGGCTAATCAGTTTGCAGTATTTGCTGAGGGCGCCAATATCGATATTGCTAAAGTAATTGCTGCTTCTAACTCACAACCATATAGCCATATTCATCAACCTGGTATTGCAGTTGGTGGACACTGTATTCCGATCTATCCGCGCTTTTACTTATGGAATGATCCAAAGGCAACTGTTGTGGCTGCAGCACGCGCTGCAAATGCATTGATGCCAGCACATGCAGTTGATTTATTAGCGCAAGAGCTAGGTAAGTTAGCTGGTAAAAAAGTTGCAGTTCTTGGGATTTCCTATCGCGGCGGAGTTAAAGAGAGTGCATTTAGCGGAGTGTTTCCAACTGTTGCTGCTTTAAAAGAACAAGGTGCAACAGTTGTTGTAAATGATCCGATGTACAGCGATGATGAGATTAAATCACTTGGCTTCACGCCATATAAAATCGGTGAATCAGTAGATGGCATGATCCTGCAGGCAGATCACGCTGAGTATAAGAAATTAAGTTCAGCAGATTTTCCAGGAGTAAAAGCGGTTGTAGATGGCCGGCGGGCATTAGCGGGCGATAAATTTGCAGGAATTACAGTTCGGGTAATTGGCGCACCAGCTAATTAATATTTAATTGTAAACGGCTTACCTTTTCTAATCTTTGGCTTTACGCCAACTAATTTATTGTAAAGATCTACCAATACCTTGGCTTGTAGCTCCCAACTGCGTTGCTTAAGAACTGTTTTGGTATAAACCTTTTTATATCGCTTTTCATCAGCTAGTACCTTGTTAACTGCAGCAACAAAGGAGTTAACATTTTCAGCAATAAAAACCTCACCGTTTTTAAGACGTCTGACCTCAGCTGCCATGGTCTTTACATCACTGACAATAATCGGCAACTTAGCTTGCATGTATTCGCCAAATTTTGTGATTAAAGAAATCTCATGATTTAACTTGTGATGAAGCGGAATTAGGCCGATGTTAGCTGTTGATAGAAAAGAGACTAACTCTGAATTTGTTACATATGGAATCACATGAAAGCGATCTGCAACAGCACTTGCCTCTATCTGTAATGCCTTTACCGTTGCATTCTCTGGGTTAGCAATTAAGGCTAAGTGCACGCCAGGTAATTTAGAAAGCGCCGTGATTACAGTTGATAGGCCGCGTTGGGGCGCGACCGCTCCGGAGTAAACCAGTAATGGTGTTTTGTTTCCAATGCCGCAGAGTTTTCGAAGATTTAATTTTGATTTTTGTTGCCCAGCAAAGAGTGGATCATTCGCCACAATAACTGGGCGCACCTTACTTTTTAAATGTGGCATTAATAGATCAGACATGGGCTCACTCACAGATAAGACTGCTGCGGCTTGAGTAACACCAACGCGTTCTGCTTTTGAATATGCGTTTATCAATGGCTTGGTTAAATGAGATACGCCTGGCACATACTCGTGCGCATCATAAATTAATGAGACCTGCTTACCTTGCGCTCTAAGAATTTGAGTTAACTCACTGGCAATTGGAAGTGCGGTGTAATCATGAGCATGAATTACATCGGGTGAAAATCTTTGAACAACCGGTATTAAGGCCTTCTGGGATCGCTGATAATTAGGAATTGCCGGTTTTGATCCTGGAAATAACACTTCAGCAATCCTGCGTAATCTGCGCCTGGTTTTTCGCAATAACTTTGCGATTAATCTTTGATTAATTACATATTTAATTTGTAATCGCTCAATATTTGCATATCCAATACTTAATTTATCAACTTTGCCAGAAGGTGTTGAGCCACAAACTAAGACATCCCAGCCAGCATTTCCTAATGACCAAGCCATCTTTAAAACTCGAGAGTCCTCAACAACTCCATTGAGCACTATGTGTAGTGCCTTTGGTGCTGACTTCATTAGTTAAATATGATCGCCAAGGTTGTGTAAACCACAGTAATGCCAAGTGCTAATGCGACTGATTGTAGAAAGATATTAATTGCAGTTTTGCGATCTGCTTTTCGGTCCGCCGCAGATGCAACTCGGGAGGCCTTACCTAATTTTCCAAAATTAAAGGTGCCGGCAAATCCATAAGCTAAACAAAACTTCTTACGTGATTGCACGAAGCCAATTGCGAAGATTAAGGCTGGAAAGAAAATAAAAAATCTTGGTGGGTTTGGATCCTCATTTGAAAGCAATCCGGCTCCTGCAACTAAAGTAAGGATCGCACCGATTAGAGCAACTACTTGGCGCTGCCTGATTTCATTTTTTCCAATATTGCAGCTGCCCGGCACATATTGCGTGTTACTTGCATCCGTTGCCATTAAGCCTCTTCTCGCTCCTCTTCATCACTCCAGAGTTCATGTTCATCACCATCGGTGCGAGAGATCCAGTTAAATACCGCTCTAAGTGCGCCAGCGATAATCGCAAAAAGTGCTACCGAGGCAATTACTCTGCGGAAAACTTTGATCATAGGTTAAATCTACTCCTGGCTCGCAAGTTTTGTCAGCGCATCGCCCGAGACTCTAAAAACT
>CAITID010000262.1 GCA_903892335.1 uncultured Actinomycetes bacterium | reverse complement strand
TGGCACATGTAACTGCGCATCCTGAGCTCCTTGCATTTGTGGATCCAGAGTTTGAAATTAATCCATGAGTGTTCAGGTTTTGATCACCCGCTTGGATGAATCGATACCGATGCCAAGTTATGCAAAACCTGGTGATGCTGGTGCAGATTTAACCGCACGCGTTGATGTAACTCTCCAACCAGGGGAGCGCGCTTTAGTCCCAACCGGTATTTCAATTGCACTTCCAAACGGATATGTCGCACTGGTTCATCCAAGATCTGGGCTGGCGATAAAGCACGGTGTAACAATGGTTAATTCACCAGGGACTGTAGATGCTGGCTTTCGGGGCGAGTTACAAATAATTTTAATTAACCATGATCAAAAAGAGGCCATCTCATTTAAAAAAGGTGATCGAATTGCGCAACTAGTCATTCAACAAGTTGAACGTGCCGATTTTGTTGAAGTTGATTCCCTCCCGGGATCAGACCGTGGCACTGGTGGTTTTGGTTCAACTGGGGGTAAGGGTTAATGCAGGAAGAAGATAAGGCGAAAGTTGTCACCGCCCTTGGTGGAAAGAAAGGAATTATTGATTCCACGATTCCGTCATTAGTTTTTCTACTTACTTACAACATCACCCATAATCTTCGAGCTTGTCTTTATGTTTCAATTGCTACTGCCGCACTTTTATTCATCTACCGATTGATCAAACGAGATACCTTGATGCATTCAATCTCAGGTTTTATCGGGATCGCCTTTTGTGGTTGGTTCGCCTGGAAAACCGGAGAAGCCAAGGATTATTACGCACCTAGCCTCTGGAAAAATTCAGGATTTATGCTGGTTTACTTAATTTCAATTCTTGTTAAATATCCACTGATTGGTGTTTTACTTGGCCCAATCCTTGGCGAAAATTTAAAGTGGCGTAAAGATCCAAAGCGATTAGCGGCATACACAAAGGCAACTTGGATTTGGTTTGCACTATTTGCAGTGCGCCTAGTAGTTCAATATCCGCTATTTAAAATGGATCAGTTAAATGCGCTGGGAATCGCAAATATTTTTCTTGGTTTTCCACTTTACCTTGCAACGCTATGGGGAACTTGGATGGTTATAAGATCAGTTCCAGTTACAAAAGCTGATTAATTACTTGCTATAAAACAATTCTTCAATAGTTCTTCCGCAGCCTCAGTTGCGATAAATAGCAATTCATCTCCCGCAGAGTAAACATCATGCGCGTGAGGAGTGATAACTTGACCATCACGAACAATCGCGGCCAGCGTTGCGTTATCCGGAAGTTCAACTTCTTCAACAGTTCGGCCAAGACATTTTGCTTCTTCTGGCAAGGTTATTTCAACAAGGCTTGCTTCGCCCTTACGTAATGAGAAGAGTCGGACGACGTCTCCGACAGAAACTGCTTCTTCAACTATTGCCGAGATAATTCGTGGCGTAGAAACTGAAACATCAACGCCCCAAGAAGAGTCAAACATCCATTCATTCTTAGGATGATTAACGCGGGCCACAACGCGAGGTACCCCGTATTCGGTTTTCGCTAAGAGCGAGGCAACAAGATTAACTTTGTCATCGCCAGTTGCCGCAATCAAAACCTGACAAGTATCTAGTTTTGCATTATCGAGGGATGAAATTTCACAAACATCTGCCATTAACCATTCAGCGTTAGGAACGCTCTCAATCTTTAACGCTTTAGGGTCCCGATCAATTAAGAGAATATGGTGGCCGTTTTCAAGTAGTTCGCGCGCAATAGAACGTCCAACATTTCCAGCGCCAGCAATCGCAATTTTCATAGTAGCTATGCCTCTTCCGGAGATTTTGCAAGAGCATGTTCAATGTTTTTGATTTCATCATCCGTAGCCATCACATGTACAAGATCGCCTTCTTGCAGTGCAGTGTTTTCGGTGGGAATCATTCCGCTACCAAGGCGAGTTATAAACGCCACTCTAGCTTTGGTTGAAGATTCAATAAGTGAAACAGGTTGTCCAAACCAATCATGATGTAAATGAACTTCACAGAGTTGGACCACACCACTTG
>CAITID010000261.1 GCA_903892335.1 uncultured Actinomycetes bacterium | reverse complement strand
TTACATACTCAAGATTAAAAGCATCCTCGCGAGTAAAAATTGGCAGAAAGATTGATTTAACACCCAAAGCATCTGCTTGCACCTTTCCTAGCTCTCGCCAGTAATCAAGGCGATTACCTGATTCTTGCCCTGCTGCAGTTGGGATTTGGATATAGGTAGCTTCTTTACCGTTTTTAACACCATCTTGAATTAGGGAGTTTTCAAACTCGGCCATTGCAGGTAAGTACTCACCGGAGCCGACTAGTGCCAGTGAGCCATTCATGAGTAAATAATTACTGTAATGCCAAGTGCTACTAATAATGTTGCGGTGACAATTGAGTTTCTAGTACCAAGTTGTTGTGGCAAACCTTTTATCTGACTTATTTGATCCGCCTTCATATCCTTAATGACATTTATAAAGTGGGCTGCCATTCCAAATAGCGCACCCCCTGCCCACATCCAAGTTGGCGGTGTAATGTCTTTTGAGATTGCAATGCAGGAAGGCAGGGCGGCGAATGCGATTGCAAATGGCAGTGGTGAGAAAGGTGAAAATTTAAAGTAGAAGTTATATCCCACACCAAAGGCAACACCAAGCATGTAAAGCAGGCCGCCTTTTATGCCAAGTGGGCCAAGTAGATTTGCCACAAATGTGAAGGGAACCATAAAACGCAGCCACTTTTGTAAATACTCTTTTGTGATCACACCACTTACTAAAGGTTTATTCTGGCGATTATGTTTTAAGTCATCAGCGTAATCATAAATATCATTGCTCCAGCCAACTACTAATTGACCAGTAAATACGCCAAATGCAATTACATAAGCAGGGCCCTCCCACCAGTAATAATTGGCAAAACCAAATGAGATGGCGGTTACTAAAAGGGTTGGGCCAAAGTGAGATGCCTTAAGTAAGCCCTTAACTCGCTGCATGGGCTAACTGTAATCCCATAGATATCAAATCCCACCTGTATATTTACGCTTAAGAGGTAACAAAAAATGTTATCTATTTTGGAGAGAATCAATGGAAGAGAAAGCCTTAATTAAGTTATGGAACGGCATGCGCTCACAAATCATTAATGCGCAACTGGCACCAGCACTAGTTTTAACCGCACTTGTTGCACTAGCTAGCTTTGATAAGTTTGCAATGGCATCAGATGCCACTAAGTTTTTAGCAGTAGGTGTTGCTGCAATCACTGGAATTCTTTCCATGATGAGCCAGTACGCAGCAGTGCGTGAAGGTCAAGCAGTATTAGTTGATCTAAAGAATGTGAAGAGTAAATCTGAGCTAGGCAAGCAAATTGCTGCATCTGGTGATTTTTTGAAGATCTCAGCAGCTGCAATCATCGGCTTTGGCCTTGCTGTATTTGCTTTGGTTGTTTGGTCAATCCTAGGTTAATTAATGACCACGCAATTTTTAATTATTACCGGCTTCGGCCTCTTTGTATTGCTTTTGCTCTTTAAGTATGAGGGTAAGCGCAAGCGAGGAAAGAAGGTAACTGGCCGCGGTGGGGATTTCGATTCCTAATTAGAGTACTGACAGCGCAGCTAATGCGCTGTCATACCCTTTATCCTCTTTACTTCCAGCAAGACCGGCGCGATCTTGTGCCTGAGATAGTTGATCACACATTAAAACACCGAAACCAATTGGCTT
>CAITID010000260.1 GCA_903892335.1 uncultured Actinomycetes bacterium | reverse complement strand
GTGATGGTGCTTTCATACGTTGCTCAATCAGCACGTGGCACAGTAGTGCCTGCGGTTCCACAAACAGAGATTGATAAAGCACACACTGTTGTAGAGCGAATGATGATTCGCTGGCGCGGTGAACCAGATCCAGTACATGTTCGCGCAATTGATGCTTACTTTGTATCTGCTGCTGAGCATGGCATGAACGCATCAACCTTTACTGGTCGCGTAATTGCATCAACTGGGGCTGATGTTGCCGCATCTATTTCAGGTGCAATTGGTGCGATGTCTGGACCACTACATGGTGGCGCACCAGCACGTGTATTAAGCATGATTGAAGCGGTTGAAAAATCAGGGGATGCAACTGCTTATGTGAAATCTATTCTTGATAAGGGTGATCGCTTGATGGGCTTTGGTCATCGGGTATATCGCGCGGAAGATCCACGCGCTCGCACATTACGTCGTACTGCAAAAGAGTTAAACGCGCCTCGTTATGAAGTTGCACTTGCACTTGAAAAAGCTGCACTTGCTGAACTTAAAGAGCGTCAACCAGATCGCGTACTAGAAACAAATGTTGAGTTTTGGGCGGCGATCGTTTTGGATTTCGCGCAGATTCCAGCAAATCTATTTACGTCAATGTTTACCGCTGCTCGCACCGCGGGTTGGTCGGCGCATATCTTGGAGCAAAAACAAACTGGTCGCATCATTCGCCCATCTGCGCGCTACGTTGGTCCTGGCCCACGTAAACCAAAGGATGTTAAAGGCTGGGATGAGACTGTTGAATCACTCCATAGTTAATTTTCGAAATTAACTTAAGTAAGGCGTACTTAAATGGGTAGCAGATCAATTCTTTGGTTTAGGCGAGATCTGCGAATCGGTGATAATCCAGCATTAAATGCAGCGCTTGAAGCTGCTGATGAGATTGTGCCAGTTTATATTTTAGAGCCTGAATTAATTAAAGAGATGGGCGCAAAGCGAGCTGCTTATTTAGGTGATTCATTGCGCGCATTGGATAAAAGCCTAGATGGAAATTTGCATGTAATTTCAGGGCAACCAATTAAAGTTTTAACAGAGTTAAAAAATCATTATCAAGCTAACTCAATCCACATCAGCGCTGAGTATGAACCAACTGGCGCTGCTCGGGATGCGGCAATTGAGGCGGCCGGAATTGAATTAACTAGAACTGGGTCCCCTTATGCGGTGGCACCAGGTCGAGTTCGCAAACCAAGTGATGACACTCCATACAAGGTTTACACACCTTTTTATCGTGCCTGGCTTGTGCATGGCTGGCGCAAACCAGCACTTGCACCAAAGCAAATTCCAACGGTTAAGGTAAGTGCAAAATATAAAGAGATTCCAGAGTGGAAATGGCCAGCAGATGTAATTAAATCTGAGGCTGGTGAAGTGGCAGCAATTGCTAGGTTTAAAGTGTTTAAAAAAAGCGGGCTTTTAAAATACGATGAGAGTCGAAATTTTGCAGCAATTGATGGCACCAGCAAAATGAGTGCGCATTTAAGTTTTGGCGAAATCCATCCACGAACCTTGTTAGCTGAACTTGGTGAAAGCAAAGGCGAAATCGTCTATCAAAAAGAGATTGCCTGGCGCGAGTTCTACGCCGATGTTTTATTTCATAACCAACATACTGAAACTGATTATTACGCACCACAATTTGCCAATATGCGTTATGACAAAGCCGGTGCTCAATTTAAGGCATGGTGTGAAGGTAAAACTGGATACCCATTTGTTGATGCTGCCATGCGTCAGCTATTAAAAGAGGGCTGGATGCACAATCGCACCAGAATGGTGGTTGCCTCCTTTTTAGTTAAGGATTTACATTTAGAGTGGCAATTAGGGGAGCGATATTTTAAAGAGCACTTAATCGATTATGACGTTGCTTCTAATGCTCACGGTTGGCAGTGGACAGCTGGTTGTGGAACTGATGCCTCCCCTTACTACCGAGTCTTTAATCCAATTGAACAAGGCAAACGATTTGATGAGAACGGTGATTATGTTCGTCGCTATATTCCAGAACTTTCCCACATCTCAGGGGCTGCAACCCAGGAGCCATGGGATGAAGTAGATGGTTATAAGAATAAGTATCCAGAGCGAATTGTGGATCATGCATTAGAGCGAATTGAATCACTTGCTCGCCTTGATGAAATCAAAGCAAGCAAGCCGTTACCGCCAATTAAGTAATTTTTTTAAGCTAGGAAATTACTAAACTGCCAAGGATCTGATTCATCGTAAACACGACCATTCCAACCTTTGAATAAATCATTTCGGTGCATTAGCGGATCCCAATCTGCAGCAGCTGAGTGGTAACCACCCCAGTACTTTTCGGCGTAACTTAAAACTTCACGCCAAGGCATATCATCTGGAACCATGTAACCACTATTTGGATTTGCCATCGCCCAAGCAACAGCTGCATATACGGCGCTAGAAACCTGCACCGTAGTTGCAGATTGTTTTGGAATTAACTTTCGAGAATCATGAATATTTAACAACGAACCAGTCCACCAAGATTTATATGGATGTCCCATCAGTAATACACCTAAGTGATCAGCACCATCGATGATCTCCTCATTCATGATTCGCTGATTACTTGTGATCTCCCATTGATTCATTTCGAGCTCACGCATTGAAGCAATCGCAGCATCTGTTGGGCAGTACGCGTAATGAACAGTTGGACGGTAGATAGCCTTATCGCCATCCCAGACGGTTAGGTGATCACTAATTGTGAAAGCTTCACCATGTCGAACCAGCATGCCAGTTGTTTCCATATTTGGCACCCAAGATCTAACCCAAGTAGTAGCACCTGGTTGTGCAATACAGATCTGATTCTTTGGACCACTTTGGTGTTCAAAAGCCTTTGCTGGAAGTGTTTTCTCATGCGTGCCCCAACCAAGCTCTGCTGGTGCAATTCCTTCTTCATAAAATCCTTCAACTGACCAGGTATTAACAAACTCATTAAACAATTTTGGTTTATCAGAAATTTGAGTATCGCGTTCGGCAACATGAATTACCTTCACGCCAAGTTTTTGTGCAAGGGCAGGAAAGTTTTCACTAGCCAATGCTTCAGAAACACCAGCTGCTGCTTTACCCTCTTTAACTGCCAGAGTTGCGATATCAAATAATGCTTTTTTTGTTAAGTGTGAAACTAAACCAGGATTTGCACCATGCTCAACAATTGCAGTTGGGCCTTGGCCTTTCCAGGTATCGGTTAACTTACGTAATTTCATGTGGCGCCAATAAAGTGTGCGCTCAGTTGGATGTCGATCTGCACCAGCGGAGTATGGATCCCACTCTTCAAGTGAGGTGTTTAAATAAATAACTCCATGATCATGTGCCCAACCTAGAATCTCATTTACATCAATATTCCAGGCAAGATCTAATAAAAAATCTCCAGCAGATAAGTATTTTGAGAGAAATTGATCCATGTTCTCACGGGTCAATTGATCCTGTACATATGTTGCGCCAGCGGCGATAGCCTCTGAAACGCGATGGCGGTTATCACGCATATCCGCAATCGTGATCTGTTTAGCATCTACTAGATGCTCTATTAAAAGTGGTAGCACACATTGTGATACTGAACCTGCACCTAAAATCAGAACTCGATTCTGGAAACGTGCTGCCAATTAGGACCTCCATTTTCTTTGTTGCTCTCTGCAACTATAAAAAGTTTAGCCTACTTTTCCAATCACAATTAATGCCAAATCTTCATCCCATCTTTACTGCGCTTGGCTTCATACATCATCTCATCAGCGCGCTGGAGTAATTCAGAAGTGGATAAATCTGGCATGAAGCAAGTAATACCAATACTCACTCCAATTCTCACCTCTTTGTTTGCAACTAGAAATGGATAGCTCAATGTTGCCAGTATCCCTTGGCTAAGTTCGATCGCCTCAGCTTCTGAAATATCAGCGATAATCCCAAATTCATCACCACCTAATCTGGCAATCAACGCAGTAGGTGGCAGCGCCCGCGAAAATCTAATTGCTACCTGTTTTAGTAATTGATCACCAGTTTCATGGCCTAAAGAATCATTAATCGCTTTAAAACCATCTAGATCTAAAAG
>CAITID010000259.1 GCA_903892335.1 uncultured Actinomycetes bacterium | reverse complement strand
GCACCGACCAACAAGCATTAGATAAACCACCGATCACACCCCACTGCGGCATTGGAATTTTAAGTATTGAACCAAGCAAACAACGCGCAGTTCCACCATGCGTTACCAAAACAAGGGTTCCAGAAAAGTTAAGTGTTTCTTTTTCAACAACACTGACAGCTCGCATCGCAACCTCACTTCGGCGCTCACCAGTGTGACCTGCTGGCTCATCATGGCCATCAATCCATTTCACAAAGTACTCACCATCTTCAATTCGATTCTCAGGTCCCGTCTTTCCCTCCCACTTGCCACCATTTGTCTCGCGTAGCAGTGGATTTATTTCAACTTTTAAATCAACTAAATCAGCAAGTGCTTGCGCAGTCGCCTTAGCCCGCATTAAATCACTTGCAATAATTCGATCTGGCTTTAGGCCAGCTAAAACCTTTGCCGCCTCACGGGCTTGGTATTCACCAACTTTATTTAATGGAATATCACTGTGACCTTGAAAACGATTTTCAATGTTCCAATCAGTTTGGCCATGTCGCCAGATAACTACCTTTAAATTTGATTCACTCATCGCAACTACTTAACCGCTACTTCAATTTTTGGGCAATCATTCCAAAGTCGATCTAGCATGTAATAAGAGCGCAACTCTTTGCTTTGAATATGAACAACTAAATCGCTGTAATCCAGCAAGATCCATTGCCCTGTGCCTTCAACACGGGCCGGCTTTTCACCAATCTCACGAAGTTTGCGCTGGACTTCATCAGCCATCGCATCTAACTGTGGCTCATTATTTCCTGTAGCAATTAAGAAAACTTGATTAAGAACTAATTGTTCTGAGAGATCTATCGCCGAAATATCCTCACCAAGCTTATCTGCCAACGCTTGCGCAGCTAACTTAGTTAGCTCAATCGTTTTAGCGCTGACTGCCATAAAGATGGTGCTCCTTAATAAATGTAACAATTGTTGGCGGAACTAGCTCTGCTATCTCCTTTGAATGCGCAACCTTATCTCTAATTACAGTAGATGAGATATCGGGAGCATCGATTTGAATCTCAGGAAATTGACTCACTTCAACAGATGGCCGTTTTACTACTAAGACTTCAACTAATTTTTGTAATTCATCACTGCGATGCCATTTGTGTAGATTAAGTGCGGCATCACTGCCTAACACCAATGTGAAGGCGGCATCTGGATATATTAGTTTTAACTCATTTACCGTATCAATTGCATAACTTGGTCCCTTGCGCTTTACCTCAATCGCAGAGACTTGAACCTGATCTGCCAAGTTAAGTGAGTTAACTGCAGTTTGTGCCATTGCAACTCGTTGCTCCCCGGTTGCAATTGGTTTTACTGCTTTTAACCAGGGCTCACCAGTAGGAATAACAATTACTTTTTCATATCTCTTAGCGATTTCTGTGATGATCTTTAAATGACCTAGATGAATTGGATCAAAGGTGCCACCAACAATTGCGATTTTTTGGATTCTATTACCGATCAATTCGAAGTGTTAAGTAAAGAAGAAGGGATAAAATTCCGAAGGCAAGTAAGCCGAAAAAAACAGGTGAGGCTGGGAGTTCGCGAGTTGCTTCACTTAATAAAATCATGTGCTCAGTTTAGCCTTTCCCTTTCGCTAATAACGACTTAAAACCCGCCTCATCCAGCACCGTAACTCCTAATTCCTCCGCTTTTTGTAATTTAGATCCTGCCGCTTCACCTGCCACAACAAAATTAGTGTTTTTAGAAACTGCAGCTGCAACCTTTCCACCCCGCGATTCAATAGCTTCTTTTGCTTCTTCTCGTGTGAAATCCTTAAATGAGCCTGTAACAACAATTATTAGTCCAACAAGATTCTGTTCGATTGTAGATTCTTTAATTTCTTCCATCATTCGAACGCCTGCTTTAGACCATTTAGTGACTATCACCTGATGCCACGGTTCCTTGAACCACTCCTTAATTGATTCTGCAACTATGTTTCCCACACTTTCAGTCTTAGAAAGTTCCTCAATTGAAGCATTTTTGATTGCATCAATACTGCCAAATTTGTTAACCAAGGCCTTTGCAGAAACTGGCCCAATATGCCGAATTGATAACGCAACTATTACTCTCCAAAGTGGACGATCCTTAGCCAAAAGCAATCCCTTTTCTAGTCGCTCAATGATCTTGCTTTCTTTTCCATCTTTGCGTTTAAAAAAATCAGACGTTTCTAATTTTTCTTTTGTCAGTGCAAATAGATCACCCTCATCCTTTACTAAACCATCTGCTAGCAGAGCTGCTGCGGCCTCATAACCTAGAACATCGATATCTAATGCACTGCGTGAGCCAATATAAAAAAGCCGTTCAACTAACTGCGCTGGGCAAGAT
>CAITID010000258.1 GCA_903892335.1 uncultured Actinomycetes bacterium | reverse complement strand
GGTATTCGTTTACTACTTCCTCAGTGAGGATGGGGCGTTGTGCAATCAGCACTATTTTCCTCCGTACGTCGTGGAAGACCCTCTATTTGATCTTCCGGTTTCTTTAACCGTTTACTGCTTTAAATCTGTACTGCTGGTAAAACTGTAGAAATAAATTGATTACTTCGAGTAAAGCTCAACGATTAGTTGCTCTTGTACTTGAGTATCAATAATCGGGCGGGTTGGAATTGTGTGAACCAGAATTCTCATCTTTGAGCCCACAACCTCCATCCATGCTGGAACTGATTTTTCGCCAAGCTCAGCGCTTGCCACAATAAATGGTGTTGTATCTAGTGACTCTGGAACAACATCAATTACATCCATTGGCGTAACACGGAATGAAGGAATATTTACCTTCTTGCCGTTAACAATGAAGTGACCGTGGCGCACTAATTGGCGTGCCATGTCGCGGCTCTTTGCAAAACCAGCGCGGAAAACAACATTGTCTAAGCGAGTTTCTAGAATTACTAGAAGGTTTTCACCAGTCTTACCTTGTAAGCGGTTTGCCTCTTCGTAGTAACCACGGAACTGCTTCTCAAGTACTCCGTAAATGCGAGCGCACTTCTGCTTCTCACGCATCTGTAGTAAGTACTCAGAATCCTTTGAACGTGCACGACCATGTTGTCCTGGTGGATATGGACGTGATTCGATCGGACACTTTGGTCCATCGCACTTAGAGCCCTTTAGGAAGAGCTTTACTTTTTCGCGACGGCAGCGTTTGCAATCTGCACCTGTATAGCGAGCCATGTTTTTCTTCCTTCCTTAAACTCTACGTGGTTTCGGTGGGCGGCAACCATTGTGTGGAGCTGGAGTTACATCAGCGATGGATCCAACCTCCAACCCAGCGGCTTGTAATGAACGAATTGCAGTTTCCCGGCCAGAGCCAGGTCCCTTAACAAATACATCAACCTTCTTTAAGCCATGCTCTTGTGCTTTACGAGCAGCAGCTTCAGCAGCCATTTGTGCTGCGAATGGTGTTGATTTACGTGAACCTTTAAATCCAACTTGACCAGATGATGACCAAGAAATTACCGCACCACTTGGATCGGTAATTGAAACAATTGTGTTGTTAAAGGTGCTCTTGATGTAAGCATGTCCGAAGGCAACATTCTTCTTATCCTTCTTACGTGCTTTAATCTTTTTTGGTGCTGCTTTCACAGCTTCTTTAGCTGGTTTTGCTTTAGCGGTGGCCATTACTTGGTCTCCTTCTTCTTACCAGCGATTGCAACACGAGGACCCTTACGAGTACGAGCATTGGTGTGAGTTCGTTGTCCACGAACTGGCAAACCTTTGCGGTGACGAATTCCTTGGTAGCTTTGAATTTCAACTTTGCGACGGATGTCGCCAGCGATCTCACGACGAAGATCACCCTCAATTTTGTAATTAGCTTCGATGTACTCACGAAGCTTTGCTAGATCTGGTTCTTGTAGATCTTTAACTCGGATATCTGGTGAGATACCTGTTGCAGCAAGTGTTGCTTGCGCACGAGTAAGACCCATTCCGAAGATATAGGTGAGTGCGATTTCAACCCGCTTTTCGCGAGGAAGATCGACACCGACGAGACGTGCCATATTGCTTACCTGTTTCTTTTATCCGAAAGGTCCTCCGCAATGCATCCAACAGTTTCATCTGTTGGCCTCAGCCTTTCGGTCCGAGGGTCTTATTTTTTCAAATAAGTCGCATCACGCGTTTACTGCTTGTTTTAATTAGCCCTGACGTTGTTTGTGACGAAGATTTTCGCAAATAACCATTACGCGACCATTACGACGGATAACTTTGCACTTGTCGCAAATCTTCTTCACGCTAGGTTTTACCTTCACGATTAACCTTTCCTTACAACTTTGTTAGTGCTAATAAAATTATTTACTGCTACAAATTACTTGTAACGATAAATAATTCGACCTCTGGTGAGGTCATATGGACTAAGTTCAACAATCACTTTATCTTCCGGCAAAATACGAATGTAGTTCTGTCGCATCTTTCCACTGATATGTGCTAAAACTTTGTGACCATTTGTTAACTCAACTCGGAACATTGCGTTAGGTAGTGCTTCAGCAACAGTGCCTTCGATTTCGATAGCACCATCTTTCTTGGCCAAGCGATACCTACTTTTCTGATCTTTATTGGGTTTACCCCTTTCGAGGCAGGAGGGTTAGTTTAAGCGTGGGGGTAAGAAAAGGAAAATCGGCCCTAAAGCGTGAGAATTTGAACGGGGCTTCCTAGATCTAATCGGCCTAATTCGCCCATTCCCATCAAATCAGCTGGCCTAGATGTGACTGAATCAATCGCATCCTCTAATCCAACTCCGTACTCCCACATTAATTGCAATGATCTATTTAAAGTTCCAACGCCACCTGCCAAGGTGCCATCCATTCGAGTAGCTCTACCATTTTCAACCTTTATTTCAATCTCACCAAATGCAAAAACTCCTTCACCAATTCCAGCCGCTGAAACTGCATCATTTGTCACGATAAAACGTCCTGGGCATTGTTTAAGTGAATCAATTACAAGCTCTGAATCTAAATGAACCTCATCAATAATTAATTGAATAATTACATCATCACGCTCTAGTGCTACCTGCGCTAAACCTGGTTCTCTTTCGGCTTTCTTCTTCATTGCATTCCAAAGATGAGTAACAGTTTTTGCTCCTGCATCAAAGCCAGCGTGGGCCTGGGCTGCGGTGGCATTTGAGTGCCCAAGTGAGACGACAACTCCTGAACCTGTTAAAAACTTAATCAATTCGATTGCACCTGGCAGCTCTGGCGCGATTGTCACCTGTGAAATTTTGCCAGCACGCAAGAACTCACCGATAAGTCTTTGATCTGGTTCTTTGATGTATTCAACTGGATGCATGCCAGATTTAATTGGTGAAATAAATGGGCCTTCTAAGTGGGTGCCAATAATCTGCGCCTCACCAGGTATTGGATTTTTTCTTACCTCTTCAATTAATTTTAAAGCGCCAAGTGATAACTCTTTCGGGCCAGTGATTAATGTTGGTAAATATGCAATCACGCCATTTGCATAGAGGGATCTAGATAACTTTCGAATTTCATTAACACTCTTTGCAGCTAATAAATCCACGCCGCCATGACCATTGACCTGTAGATCAACAAAACCAGGAATTGCAATTCCAGATTGGCCGCCGGCTTCACCGTATGAAGTTAGCTTTGCATCAATTACTTTGATTCCGCCATCGACCCATTCATTGTTTATGTAAGCCCTAGAGGTTGGGATCGCACCATCACTTAAAAACATTTAGATAGTTTGAGTAACTTTTAACAACCCAGCTGGTGCATCTGGATTTAAATTATTTTTCACAGCCAATCTCATTGCAAATTGTTGCAACACAATGCTGTCGACAATTACTGATTCTTGTTCAGTTAATCCAGTTGATCCACCAATACTTAT
>CAITID010000257.1 GCA_903892335.1 uncultured Actinomycetes bacterium | reverse complement strand
GCCTTAGTAACCACAATTTTAGCGGTGCCAATCTTGGCAATTCTTTTCTTATTTGGTGTATTAGTAATTACCAAAACACCAGTTAGTAAATTATTTAGCAGTTTTGCAAAACTATTTGCACTAGGTGGCGCCGGCATTAGTCGGGTCAAAGAGCGCAGAGCGGCCAATGAGGTGCAGGAGTTTGAAGTAAGTGACACGCCCCCCTTTGAAACACCACTTGTTAAGGATCTAGTTGCCGAGTTTGAAGATGATGATGATGAGTATGAAGATGATGACGGTGAGTATGAGGCAGAGCAAATTGATTACTCAGTTGAGATGGCAGATGATTCAGCCTTAACGCAGGCCATTCCTACAGCGGTAAAGCAATCAAAAAGTGAGAACACTAGGCCACAACAACTTCTCTTAACGGCAGATACCGTTTATGAGTTACCAAGTATGGATTTACTGCGCGCAGGACCAGTTGCAAAAGGTAAATCAAAAGCTAATGATGTTGTTCTGGCAGCGCTAAAACAGGTTTTCGAACAATTCTCCGTAGATGCTCATGTAACTGGATTTATGCGTGGGCCAACAGTTACTAGATATGAAATTGAACTAGGACAGGGCGTAAAGGTAGAGGCGATTAGCGCACTTTCTAAAAATATTGCTTACGCAGTTGCAAGTGGTGAGATCAGAATTCTCTCGCCAATTCCCGGTAAATCTGCGGTGGGAATCGAGATTCCAAACTCTGATCGAGAGATAGTTGCAGTTGGTGATGTGCTGCGCTCACCAGTTTCTGGAAATGATTCCCACCCAATGTTGATCGCATTAGGAAAAGATGTTGAAGGCTCATTCCTGTGCGCAAACTTAGCCAAGATGCCACATCTATTAGTTGCAGGTGCAACCGGTGCTGGTAAATCCTCGATGATTAACTCATTAATTATCTCCATTTTAATGCGCGCTACCCCTGATGAAGTTCGCATGGTAATGATTGATCCAAAGCGAGTTGAGCTAACAAATTATGAAGGTGTGCCACATTTAATTGCACCGATCATCACAAACCCAAAGAAAGCAGCAGATGTTCTAGCTTGGGTAGTGCGTGAGATGGATATGCGTTATGACGATCTGTCGGCATTTGGTTTTAGGCATATTGATGATTTTAATAAGGCGGTTAAAACGGGCAAGGTAAGTGCGCCAGCTGGTAGTGAGCGAGTACTTGAGCCATATCCATACCTACTAGTTATTGTCGATGAGTTAGCAGATTTAATGATGGTGGCCGCGCGCGAGGTAGAAGATAGTATTGTTCGAATTACTCAGTTAGCACGTGCTGCTGGTATTCACTTAGTTCTTGCAACACAGCGACCTTCAGTAGATATTGTCACGGGTTTAATTAAAGCAAATGTGCCATCGCGTCTATCTTTTGCAACATCATCTTTAGCTGATTCTCGAGTCATTTTAGATACACCTGGTGCTGAGAAATTAGTTGGCCAAGGCGATGCACTCTTCCTACCAATGGGAGCAAGTAAAGCGGTTCGAATTCAAGGTGCCTATATTTCAGAGCGAGAAATTGAGGCGGTAGTAAATCATGTTAAAGGCCAACTGCAACCGGTTTATCGAATTGACCTTAATGCACCAATTAGACCTAAAGTAATTGAAAATGATATTGGCGATGACATGGATCTATTCTTACAAGCAATTCAATTAGTTGTTTCAACACAATTTGGATCAACTTCAATGTTGCAACGCAAACTTCGAATTGGTTTTGCAAAAGCTGGGCGGCTTATGGATTTAATGGAGAGCCGTGGAATTGTGGGACCGACTGAAGGTTCAAAAGCGCGAGCAGTTTTAATTACCGCAGAGCAAATGCCTGATCTCTTGGAGCAACTGCAGGGCCACTAAGTATTGCTAGCAGGGGGTTATCCTGCGGGTGAAATGAGAAATTCACGCTCGTCATACTTTCTGTTCACATGATAAGCATTGGGTGATACCCGCCCACGGGTTTACGCTTATCCTCTTATCACCCCTAAGAGAAAGGCTAACCTTTGACGCAAATATCGCAACTTCGCGCAGCGCGGGAAGCCTCAGGTTTATCTCTTGAACAAGTTGCTAAAAAAACAAATATTCGAATTGGTGTGATCCAAGATTTAGAGAAAAATTCAGTAGAAGTTTGTGGTGGTATTGCCTACGCCCGCGGTCACATCAGATCAATTGCTAAAGTAATTAAAGCAGATGGTGATTTATTAGTTGCTGAAATCGAAGCAGCGCAAGTAAGTGATTCTCGAAAGATCATTGATCAGTTTTATGCAAACAATATTACTGACCGGCCCAAGGTTAAAAAGAATATGAAATTCTCCACGCTAGCTGCATTCGCGGGCGTGATTTTAGGAATAGGTTTCGTAGTTGCCGTTGCATTAAATAATGTAACAAGTACAAGCCAAATAAGTGAGGCGACACCATCTACTTCACCATCTGCAAGCACATCAACACCTGCCACATCAAATATTGCTGGAGTAAATCTTGTGTTAACTGGCGTCTCCGGTAGATCATGGGTTGGCATAACCAATGAGCAAGGTGAGACTATTTTTGATGGTCAGATTAAAAGTGGTGAGAGCCAGAGTTTTTCCGATGGCACCTCATTAAAAATTACAATTGGCAATGCAGCAGCGATTAATGTCACCTTAAATGGTGTGGATTTAGGTATAGCAGGTAAGTATGGTGAGGTTGCGCGATACAAATACACGCAAGCAGGAGCAACCAAAGAGTAATTTTTAATTATCGCGCTAGACTTAGCCGATTGTGAGTAATTCAAAGAGTAAATCCCGCACCGTTGCATTAGTGACATTAGGTTGCGCCCGAAATGAGACTGACTCTGAAGAGATAGCTGGGCGATTAGCAGCCGACGGTTGGCAATTAGTCTCTGATCCAGCCTTGGCTGAAATTGCAGTTATCAATACTTGCGGCTTTATTGAAAGTGCTAAAAAAGATTCAGTTGATGCTTTACTCGAGGCACACTCTTTAAAGGGTAACGGCGTAACAAAGGCGGTAGTTGCAGTTGGTTGTATGGCCGAGCGTTATGGCAATGAGTTAGCAACTGCCCTTCCTGAAGCCGATGCGATCCTAGGCTTTGATGATTACTTAGATATCTCACAGCGCTTATCTACCATTATTGATGGCGGCAAGATTAATACCCACACACCAAAGGACCGGCGCGCACTTCTGCCAATTGCACCGGCGGATCGGGCAAGTAATAAAGAGATTGCCCCAATTGGCCAAGTACTTCGAAAGCGCTTAGATAACGCACCAGTTGCACCACTTAAGATTGCCAGCGGCTGCGATCGCAGATGCGCCTTCTGCGCAATTCCATACTTTCGTGGCTCATTTATCTCCCGCCGGCCAACTGAGATTATTGATGAGGCGAAGTGGTTGGCTGAAAATGGGGTTAGCGAGCTTTATTTAGTAAGTGAAAATACAACTAGTTACGGGAAAGATTTTGGCGATTTAAAATTAATGGAGAAGATGCTGCCGGATTTAGCCAAGATCGATGGCATCGAGCGCATTAGATTGTCCTACTTGCAGCCAGCTGAGGTTCGCCCATCACTTCTGCAAGCGATGGTTTCAGTTGATAAAGTCTTGCCTTACTTTGATCTCTCATTTCAACATGCAAGTGGTGATTTATTAAGGCGAATGCGCCGCTTTGGCGATGGTGAAAAATTCCTTCATTTAATTTCGCAGATTAGGGCTTTATCACCAGAGGCAGGAATTAGATCAAACTTTATTGTTGGCTTTCCTGGTGAAACCGATGCCGAATTTCTTGAACTAGTTGAATTTATCTCAGAGGCAAATTTAGATGCCATTGGCGTATTTGGTTATTCAGATGAGGATAAGACCGAGGGTGAAACACTGCCTAACAAAGTTGCTCCTGAATTAATTAAAGAGCGAGTTGAAGAGCTATCAACTATTGTCGATGAGGTTTTATCCCAGCGGGCTGAGTCACGGATTGGTCAATCGGTGCGAGTATTAATTGAGGATGAGGCAGAGCAAGAGGGAAGAGCTGATCATCAAGGCCCGGATGTGGATGGCTCAACCTTTGTAAAATCACGAAATCGATACCGAGTTGGTGAGTATGTTGATGCAGTTATCAGCGAAGTTAACGGCGCTGATCTAATTGCTCAGGTAATCTAGGTTTTATGGGCAAGTTAGCAAGACCAAATCTGCCAAACTCCTTAACGATTTTGCGCGTTCTGCTGCTGCCGGTGTGTGCATACGCCCTCTTTAAAAATGGTGGCGATGACACAACCTGGCGCCTAATTACTTGGACATTATTTTTCCTAGTTGGCCTTTCAGATATTTTAGATGGCAAGTTAGCCAGGGATCGCAATCAGATTACTGAGTTTGGCAAGTTACTAGATCCAATTGCAGATAAGGCGATGCTGGCAACAGCTTTAATTGGCACCTCAATCCTAGGATTGCTCTCTTGGTGGGTTACAGTAATTATTTTATTTCGCGAAATTGCAGT
>CAITID010000256.1 GCA_903892335.1 uncultured Actinomycetes bacterium | reverse complement strand
GGGGAGATCTCGAGCGTTCTTGATTTTTCAGGAGTATCGCAAAGATCATACTTTTCCAAGTTGTCTGAGCATGAAATTCAAGAAATTATCCAAACAAATATAATTGGCCCCATAAATTTAGCGCACGCCTTAGCAAATAGAAGTAAAAGTGACAATTACGCTAAGTTGATTTTGGTTTCAAGTGTTGTAACAAAATATCCTGTTTCTGGCGCTAATGTTTATGCTACATCGAAAGGAGCAATCGAATCATTCGTTGAAGCCAGTTCAAAAGAATTGCTAAGAAACAATGTGATTATTAATGCAGTTCGTCTCGGCTATTTCGATAAAGGAATGATTAAGGATGTTCCTGAAGTGCTACTTGAATCTTCTATTTCAAGAAGTTCTGTCGGGCGCATAGGAAATATCTCTGACTTATTGCCGATAGTAAAACTCTTCATGAACGACAGCACAGCATTCTTGACGGGAACCACAATTTCGCTCACAGGTGGTGGGTAGAAATTAACTTCCAGAAAATTTCAACCGATGAAGTTGGTAATCTTGTAGAAAGTTACTGCAGTGCTTTTCCAGAGGTACCAACCGCTGAAGTTGAAGAGTTAATTCACTGGAAGTTCTTTTCTGGTGTTAATTCAGGCAGCTATTGGGCGATACAGGACCAAGTCGCAAATGAAATTGCTGGAGGTTATGGAATCCTTAGCATGCCTATAAAAGGACCACACAAGTATGGACTCGTGGCTGATGTTTATACCTCAAGTAAATATCAAAAACAGGGAGTGTTTTCAAAACTTGGTGAATTGGTACGTCAACCAATTAAGGATGAAGGGTTTGATATTGCAGTCGGATTTCCTGTTCGACCGAATGTTATTCCTGGTCACTTGAAAGTGGGATGGCAAGTTGCATTTGAAATGCCTGTTTTCATAAGCCCTTCCGTTCTTCAAGTTACCCTGAGTGCTTTTTCTATCTTCAATCGCAAATATGCTGTAGTCAATCGCAAATTTTCTGGTGTAACAAACGAAGTAGCCAAATTCTTAGCAAAGTCCTCTAGCCAAAATTTGAATGACTCAAAAGTTGCAAAATCTTTAGAGCCATCATATTTAAATTGGAGATTATCCCGACCTGGAACTGAGTACACAGAGTCTATTGTGTTAATGGGTAATGAAATTGCTGCATGGGTGATTTCAAGAAAAGTAAAGATAAATGGAATTAGAGTTTGGGCAATTTTAGAAATTCAATCTGCCCCTGGATTTAGAAGCTCAATAAAGTTTGCAATACGCAGTGTGGGTAAAAAAGCACTCGTAAATAATTGCCATTTAATTGCTGGCTGTTGGAATAAGTCGTATGCTGAAAAGCTCGGAATTAGTTTAATGAAAGGCTTTCTTCACTTTGGAGCGCAGAAAGTTATTTTTCGTAAGCACTCAGAAGAAATAGAAATTCCAGTGGAAAACCAAACGGAATTTAGCTGGCTTGACTCGGACACTCTTTAGCGGATGAGCATGGAGATCGTTCCACTGACAAGATCCATTAATAGTATAAACATATGAAAATATCTATTCTACTTCCACATATGGATGACGAGGTTTTCATAATTCCATATTTGGTTGAAGTAAAATCGCTGAGTTATGACCAAGTTTCCATTTACTATTTAACTAAGTCTGAAGGTAGAAACCTGCGATTTAGTCAAGAAATTCGTGAAAAAGAATCCTTACAAATGGTTAAATCTATTTTGCCTAGTGCAGACGTTGAGTTTCTTGGACGAAAGTATAACGTTGATGACCAGCATCTGCACGAAAGTCTCTCCGAAATCATTAAATACTAAGAAGAGCAATTGGAAAATAACTGCGATGTTTTGATATCAACACATTTTGAAGGCGGTCACATTGATCATGATTCAGCCGGTATCTTGACAGGCCAATTAGCTAAGTCACTAGGGTGTAATTTCTTTACATTTAATCTGTATAGCGCAAGGCAAAAAAATAGTTCCCTTTATAGAGTGGCAAAATCCACCGAATGGAGTCTAGAACAGAAAAAAATTAAGATTCGACTTCCTGTTTATTTTCATTCTCTCTTGATTCCCTATATATACAAATCACAGATTAGAACTTGGGTAGGTATTTACCCACCACTGATCTGGAGATTTCTGGTAAGGCGTAAATCTCACCTTAATGTTTCCCCAGAATTCAATCCGTTTTCAAAGCCAAACAATGGACGAGTTTTGTACGAAAACAGATTCGATGGCAGATATGATCAGTGGGTGAGTAAAATAGAAGAATTCGTCACTTTTACTTCAAATTATTAAATTCTTATTAACTTTAGATTAAAAGGTGTTTGCAAATTATCTACCTAAAAGACTTTAAAGATATTTTTTTGAATCTACCTGCTTATGTCATTATTGGCATTCTCACCGGTGGGGTAAATATAATTACCTTTTGGCTTGCTATTAACTTAATGAATAGCATTTATGTTGCGACTCTCATAGGGAACTTAACTTCCATACTTGTTAATTTCAATGGGTTAAAGCAAATTTTTAAAGCAAAAGTAAAAATAAAGGTTATCTTGAAATACACAATTTCACTGATTGGTTATTACTTTTTTTCTGTTCAATTTACGTTGCTTGCAATTAATTTGGGAATGATGGAAGTGCTCTCCAGATTTCTTGTGATGTGTTTACTCTTTCCATTTGGCTATATTTCCAGCAAGTATTTTGTTTTTAGATAATTTTATCCCAGTTGGAAACAGTTTAGGCTTAAGCATCACTTATTTTCCAATATCAGACTAGAGTGCCTGCGCACAAATTAGCGTAATTCGGACTAATCTTTCGTTATGGCAACTACTAATTTATTACCTGCATGGGACCGTTGGTTCCACATGAGCGAACGAGGTTCAAACCTCGGCACCGAAGTCCGCGGCGGCATCGTCACATTCGTGACTATGGCATACATCGTGGTTCTTAACCCATTAATTGTTGGAACCGCTAAAGACATAAACGGAAACTTCCCTGGCGGCGGACAAGATATCGGTCAGGCAATTTCGCTAGTTGCAGCAGCAACTGCACTAATTGCCGGCTTAATGACAATCTTTATGGGAGCCTATGGTCGTTTTCCAATTGCGATTGCAGCTGGGCTTGGGCTTAACGGCTTCTTGGCTTTCAGTCTTGCTCCACAAATGACTTGGGCTCAAGCATTCGGACTAGTAGTCGTTGAAGGTGTAATTGTCCTTGCGCTTGTATTAACAGGATTCCGGACTGCTGTTTTCCACGCAGTTCCAGATCCACTGAAGTATTCCATTGGTGTTGGCATTGGTTTATTCATTGCATTAATCGGCTTAGTTGACGCTGGCATAGTTCGTGGCGGCGTCCCACTAATTACGTTTGGTGTTTACGGTGAATTAGCTGGCTGGCCAATTTTCACTTTCGTCGCTGGCTTATTAATCATGATTGTCTTAGTCGCACTTCGAGTTCGCGCTGCAATTTTGATTGGCCTGCTTGCCACAACTGCACTTGCGGTAATCCTTGAATCATCAATGAAGATTGGTGCGGCAAACTCAGATCCATCTGCAGCAGGCTTAGAAAATCCAACTGGATGGCAACTAAACATCCCAGCAGTACCTGAACAAGTCTTCGGGTTTGTTAATCCAAGTCCACTGTTTTCACTTGATCCATTTGGCGCATTCAATGCAATTGGTGCGCTAGCTGCTGGTCTTGCTGTTTTCTCATTATTACTAAGCGACTTCTT
>CAITID010000255.1 GCA_903892335.1 uncultured Actinomycetes bacterium | reverse complement strand
TTTGCAGCTGGCATTAAAATCTCAATTTGATCACCGGTACTTACCTTCACCGATTTGCCAACCGCTTTGCCACCGCGAGAAATCTCACCGGCATCAATTAATCCAACAATTACATTTCTTGATAAACCCAATAACCTAGAGAGCGCTGCATCAATTCTTTCATCGTTTAAACCATCTGGAATATTTAAAGATCGTAGTTCACGCTCAATCATCTTTACGATCATCCTCTGGTTTAGTTGAATTATAAAAATCTATATTTTTAACAGATAAAACCATCACCAAAATAGCAGCGCAAACTACCGCTGAATCAGCAATGTTAAAGACCGGCCAATTAGGTACGGCAATCCAATCAACTACCTCACCTTGTAAGCGACCTGGCTCTCGAAAAATTCGATCCGCTAGATTTCCAAAGATTCCACCAAGGGTTAAGCCAAGTGCTATCGCCCATGGCGTGGACTTAACTTTGCGACCGAAGTAAAAAATTACTCCTGCGAAACCAATCGCGAAAACTGTTAAAAATATGGTGGCATTAGATGCCAAACTAAAGGCAGCTCCTGGATTAAAAACTAACTTGAGCCTTAAGAATGAGCCGATGACATTAATCGGTCCATCTGAAAGAAATTTGATAGCCAACTCTTTTGAAATGTAATCGAGCAGAAAAACAATCAAGGCACAAATGGCTAGCCATTTACGCTGGTATAAATTCAGCGTCGTTCCTCTTTTTGTTTACAGGCCATACAAAGGGTTGCTCGAGGAAATACTTGAAGCCTTGCTTTGCCAATGTAATTTCCACAATCTTCACATTTGCCATAAGTTTTGTTGTTAATCCGCTCAAGTGCTCGCTCGGTTTGCTGCACCATATCTCGAGCGTTATAAACCAATGACATTTCATGCTCTCGCTCAAATGTCTTTGCGCCAGCGTCCGCTTGATCATCACCGGCGCCAACACCCGCTGCTTCAACGAGATGCTCCATCTCTGCTTCGGCCAGTGCTAACTCTTTTTGTAATCTAACTAAATCTTTACCTAAATCACCCTTGAGTGATTTCAATTCAGTGGCAGTAAAAGCGTTCTCTCCAATATCTACAATAAATGGAGCTGGCGCGCTTTTGATCGGTTTTAACGCGGCGGCCTTCTTGGATTTAAGAACAGGTTTTGGCGGTGGCAACATTGTTAATCGACGCTCGGCAACAACAGGTGCCACATTTGCATTTGGCATAGTTGATGTAACGGAGATTGTGGTTGATGAGCCAGAGGTTGATGTTTGCAACTTTGCCGGGAATGGTTTGCCGGGTGATTTCTTAGCTAATTGTGGTTTAACAATATTAGGAGAACGCGTGGCAGTTTTTTTAGCAAGTGCTTTTTTAGCGGGTGCTTTTTTAGCCGGTGCCTTTTTTGCAGCCACTTTCTTTGCGGGCACTTTCTTAGCAGGTGCTTTTTTGCTTGCTGCTTTTTTGGCAGGCGCCTTTTTACTACCCTTTTTGAATAATTTTTTCATTGTTGCTACTACCCCCTGAAGGGGCAAAGATTATGCGTTGTGATGGCTAATTACCAACCGCCACCCGCAGCAAGTTAGAATGAGGGGTGAATATGAAGGATAATCAAGATAAGAGCGCAGTAATCGCCGGTGATGGCAAAAGCTCTGATGCTTCTACAAACTCCATTAACTCACTGCCTGCGCAAATTGATTTACCTGCCATGGAGTCAGCGATCCTAAAATACTGGAGTAAAAATAATATTTTTGAAAAATCTGTATCAACTCGCGAGGGTGCACCCCGGTGGAGTTTTTATGAAGGCCCACCAACTGCAAATGGTAAACCTGGAACACACCACATTGAAGCCCGAGTATTTAAGGATTTATTCCCTCGTTTTCAAACCATGAAAGGTAAACAGGTTATCCGCAAGGCTGGATGGGACTGTCACGGTTTACCAGTTGAAATTGCGGTAGAAAAAGAGTTGGGCTTTACCGGTAAATCAGATATTGAAAAATTTGGCGTTGCGCAATTCAATGATAAATGTCGAGATTCAGTGCAACGACATGTTGGTGAGTTCACGCAGATGACACAGCGGATGGGCTTTTGGGTTGATTTTGATGAAGCGTATTGGACGATGTCACCTGAGTATGTCGAGAGCGTTTGGTGGTCACTTCAGCAAATTTGGAAGAAGGGCTTACTAGTTCAAGATCATCGCGTGGCTCCGTACTGCCCGCGTTGTGGAACTGGTTTATCAGATCATGAATTAGCACAAGGTTATGAAAATATTAAAGATCCTTCAGTCTTTGTCAGATTTGCTGCCACCTCCGGCAAGTTAGCTGAACTAAACGCTTCATTTCTGGTTTGGACCACGACTCCTTGGACCTTAATTGCAAATACTGCAGTTGCAGTTAATCCAAAGGTTGATTACCAGGTAGTTGAGATTACACATGAGGAGAAGATTGAAAGGCTAGTAATTGCATCTGATTTAGCCACAGTACTAGGTGAGGATCGCAAAGTAATCGCTACCTTTAAAGGTACCGAACTAGAACATGTTACTTACACCAGGCCCTTTGATTTTGTTGAAATTCCTAATGCTCACTTCATTGTTTTAGCAGATTACGTAACAGTAGAAGATGGCACCGGATTAGTTCATCAATCACCAGCATTTGGCGCCGATGACTTAGAAGTATGCCGTCGCTACAACCTACCTGTTGTTAATCCAGTAAATCCCGATGGTCACTTTCAAAGTGATATTCCAATTGCCGGCGGAAAGTTTTTCAAGGATGCCGATAAGGATCTGATCAAAGATCTTAAACAACGTGGCTTAATGTTTAGAAGTCTGCAGTTTGAGCACTCCTACCCTCATTGCTGGCGCTGTCACACCGCTTTAATGTATTACGCCCAACCATCCTGGTATATCCGAACTACTGCCATTAAGGATGAGTTGCTTAAAGTTAATCAGAAAACCAATTGGCATCCAGAGACAATTAAAAATGGCCGATTTGGTGATTGGCTAAATAACAATATTGATTGGGCAGTTTCGCGCAATCGTTATTGGGGCACTCCCCTGCCAATTTGGCGGTGTGAGAACAAGCATGAAATATGTGTGGGTTCACTAGCAGAGTTAGGTAAGTTATCTGGCAGTGAGTTAAGTAAATTAGATCCGCACCGCCCATTTGTAGATGACATAAAGTTTGCCTGCGCAGAGTGTGATTCACAGATGGAGCGAATTCCGGAGGTAATTGATTGTTGGTATGACTCTGGCGCAATGCCATTCGCGCAATGGGGTTATCCGCATAAGCCAGGATCTAAAGAGGCGTTTGAAGCTGCTTATCCAGCAGATTTTATCTGCGAAGCAATTGATCAAACCCGTGGTTGGTTTTATACCTTGATGGCAATTGGCACATTGGTATTTGAAAAATCTTCATATAAAACCGTTTTATGTTTAGGTCATATTCTTGATAAAGATGGTCGAAAAATGAGCAAGCATCTAGGAAATGTTTTAGAGCCAATTCCACTAATGGATCAACACGGCGCCGATGCCGTTCGTTGGTACATGTTGGCAGCTGGCTCACCTTGGAGTGCTAGACGAGTTGGCCATGATGCAATCTCAGATGTTGTTCGCAAGTCACTCTTAACTTACTGGAACACCATCTCTTTCTTTACTCTCTATGCCAAGGCAGCAAACTTTAAAGTTGGATCCCTGCCAAAAGATCCATCAGTACTTGATCGCTGGATAATTTCAGAGCTAAATAAGGTCATCGCTGGCGTTGATGAAGCATTAGAAAACTTTGATTCACAGATGGCTGGAAATTTACTTGGCGCCTTCATTGATGATTTATCAAATTGGTATGTCCGCCGCTCTCGCCGTAAATTTTGGGATGGCGATAGCGATGCACTAAACACCTTGTATTACTGCTTAAAGAATCTAACTCTCTTACTTGCTCCGATGGTGCCTTTCATCTCCGAGCATGTGTGGCAGGAACTTGTTAAAGTCGCTGAAGACACCGAGGGTGAATCAGTTCATTTAGCAAATTTTCCAGTTTCAAATAAAGGCTTAATCGATGATCAACTCTCTACCTCAGTTGCACTCTCCAGACGACTAGTTGAATTAGGTCGCGCCGCCCGCGCTGAATCAAAAGTAAAAATTAGACAACCGCTAGCTCGTGCCTTAATTGCGGCATCTGGCTGGCAGAAAATGCCGCCACAAATACAGGCAGATATTGCCGATGAGTTAAATATTTTGCAGAT
>CAITID010000254.1 GCA_903892335.1 uncultured Actinomycetes bacterium | reverse complement strand
CTCACATGGTGCAGGCGGACACTCTCACTAATTAGTAAAGCATTCAAAAGTAATACTAGGCTTTGATTCTATGAAAGCCACCGCTCGATCAGCAGTTAATACGCTGTCGATAGATTGCGGTGGCACTGGAATCAAAGCCTCGGTGCTTTCTAGCACCGGCAAAGTTTTAATTGAGTTCCCTTATTTAAAAACACCTTATCCACTCTCACCAAATCGATTGATCTCAATTATTGAGGGCTTTATTAAGGTCGGCCCGAAGATAAATCGAGTAACAGTTGGGTTACCTGGCATGATCCGCGATGGCAAAGTTGTTGTTATTCCACATTACATAAATGCGGGTGGGCCAAGAACGGCAGTTGATCAAGGTCTAAAAAATAAGTGGTTCGGCTTTGATATGCAGCAAGCTCTGCAAAAGAAATTAAAATTGCCGGTAATCGTTTTAAATGATGCCGAGGTTCATGGCGCAGCGGTTATAACTGGCAAAGGCTTGGAGACGGTATTTACCTTTGGTACCGGCCTTGGCTCAGCTATTTTTAATAATGGCCAATTAGCAACGCATCTAGAAATTTCACACACCACAATTCGAGTTGGTAAAACTATTGATGCCTGGATTGGTGAACAAACCCGCAAGCGGATGGGGAATCAATTATGGTCTCGCCGGGTAAAGAGTTTGATCCAGGAGCTATACCCAATGATTGTTTGGGACAAGTTGTATATAGGCGGCGGTAACGCCCAGCGCATTAGTAAAAGTGCCCTGAAAAGCTTTGATTACAAAGTTCTAATTATTCCAAATAGCGCAGGCGTTGCTGGCGGTGTTAAGGCTTGGGATTTAAGAGGCTAAGCCAGGATTAAATTTGCGTACGGATAGAAGTTCTGCGCGCTCTTCCTCACTAGTGCCGCCCCAAATTCCAAACGGCTCTTGGATATCTAATGCATGCTTTAAACACTCTTTAATTACTGGGCACTGATTACAAATTGCTTTTGCATTTTTAATTCGATTTTTGCGTGATGGACCACGTTCCCCATCTGGATGAAAAAATGTTTCAGATGGCAGATCTTTACAGGCAGAAGAAAACTGCCACTCCCAGGAAGAAGCGATTGGACGTAGCGCCTTGGAATTCTCACTCATAAAGGGATAAACCCGACTGAGCACCCCTTTATTCCCGATACGCTTAGGCACGTGTTAGATATTGAATTAGGCCCTGGTAAACGCGCTCGCGCTGCATACTCATTTGATGAGATTGCAATAGTTCCAAGCAGACGTACTCGCGACCCACATGAGGTCTCCATCACATGGCAAATAGATGCATATAAATTTGAACTTCCATTCTTAGCAGCGCCAATGGATTCAGTTGTCTCACCACAAACTGCAATTGAAATTGGCAAGGCTGGCGGTTTAGCTGTATTAAATCTTGAAGGTATCTGGACCAGGTATGAGGATGCAGAAAAGAAATTAGCTGAGATGGCGAAGCTGCCTGCTGATAAAGCAATACAAAAAATGCAGGAGATATATGCAGCACCAATTCAACCAACATTGATTAAAGAGCGAATTGCACAGATTCGAGAAGCCGGCGTGTGTGTGGCTGGTGCACTTTCACCACAGCGCACGGCAGAGTTTCATGAGGCGGTTATAAAAGCCGGTGTTGATATATTTGTAATTCGCGGAACCACTGTTTCAGCAGAGCATGTATCAGAGGCAACTGCGCCACTTAATCTTAAGAAGTTTATTTATGAATTAGATGTACCGGTAATTGTTGGTGGCGTTGCAACTGCGCAAGGCGCACTTCACTTAATGCGCTCTGGCGCTGCTGGTGTGCTGGTTGGATTTGGTGGCGGTTCCGCCCACACCACAAAAACAGTTTTAGGAATCTCAGTTCCAATGGCATCTGCAGTCGCTGAAGTTGCATCTGCCCGCCGTGAATACTTAGAAGAATCTGGTGGCCGCTACGTTCATGTAATTGCCGATGGTTCAGTAAGTAACAGCGGTGAGATTGCAAAAGCTATTGCATGTGGCGCTGATGCAGTAATGATGGGATCACCACTTGCGCGCACAACTGATGCACCTGGTCTTGGTTGGCACTGGGGATTAGAAGCACATCACGCCCAACTACCAAGAGGAAATCGCGTTCATGTCGGAACTATCGGCTCATTAGAGCAAGTACTAAATGGACCTTCCCATACTTCAGATGGCACGATGAATTTATTTGGCGCCCTACGCAGATCTATGGCCATGACTGGGTACTCAGACTTAAAGGAGTTTCAACGAGTAGAAGTAGTTGTTCAACCTTAGAATCAACTGAAAGTATCACTTGTAAATGCCCCTTTTAAGGAAAATTGGTAACAGAAGTAAGAATTTAACTTAAACTTTACCCATGAGAACAAGCAGAAAAATCCTTGCAGCAGTTGCTGTAGTTTTTCTGTCATCAGCATTAATTCCAAGTGTTGCAACAGCTGCGCCAAAGCCAAGTAATAAGCCAGTAGCTAATAACAATGAGGTCAAGGTTACCTGCAAGCAAAGTAATGCCGTTGGTCATCGCGGTGTAAAGATGGCAATCCCAAAATTACAAAAGTTTAATAAAAATAAAGTGATTACATTTAGTACTAACTGCGGTGACATTGTGATTGAAGCATTTGCTAAAAATGCCCCAGTTACAATCTCAATGTTAGCTGGTTTAGTTCGTGCAAAGTTTTATGATCAATCAATTTGTCATCGAATGATTAACTCAGAAAATGCTGCACTTTTACAGTGTGGTGATCCAACTGATTCTGGTTATGGTGGCCCACCATTTCAATTTAGTGATGAGAATTTACCAAAGCCGGTAATGAATAATTATCCAGCAGGCACAGTTGCGATGGCTAACTCAACTCGGCTAGAAAATGGCGAGCTCATCAACAAAAACACTAATGGATCACAATTTTTTATCATGGCGGAGAACACAACACTTGATCCTTATTACACAGTGTGGGGCCGAGTTACTAAAGGGCTAGAGATCATAAAAGCGGTAGTAGCAACGGGAACCGTTGAAGGTAGTGAAGTTGGACGGCCTAAAGTAAAGATTGCAATCGAAAAAGCAACTGTTCGTTAATTTGTATTTACAATCCTAAAAACTTCAGCAATTTTTCCCTCTGCTAAATTATTTGCTGCGGCATTCT
>CAITID010000253.1 GCA_903892335.1 uncultured Actinomycetes bacterium | reverse complement strand
TGGAACGGAACTTATAAAACTTAAAGGATTTACCATTTAGCCCAATACGTTTTTGTGAGTAAAAAATCGGCAATCCACTTGTAATCAATACTGCAATAGAGATGACTATGAAGAGTGGACTTAATAGGATCAAAATCACGACGGCAAAGACCAAGTCAAAGGTGCGCTTTATTGCTCTGGAGACAAGTGAGATCTCAGATTTTTCAAAGGTTAGAAAGGGAATTCCTTCTTGCGGTGATGGAATCAGCCAGTAACCAAGATTTCCAGAGTCCAATGGAATCCAGTTAACATGAATATTTAAATCCTCACAGTAATGAATAAATTTAGAGAAGTTTGGATCAGATTCCATACCAGGGAGTAGTAACACTTCAGTAATTTTGTTATGTCGCAACAGGCGATCAAAATCCTCTATCCACTTTAGGGTAATTTCTGGGCATACTAGTCGAGCGGAAATTGTGAATCCAAGTGAACGGTTTTTAATCAACCAATCACTGTGAGCTTCTAGATCCACCTTCACCCGTCCAACAATCATCATCTTGGAGGTTACCTGCTTTTTCAAAATCAAGGGGCGCAGCACGAAAAAGTAAATACAGATACGAACTATAAATAGGTAGGTGAGCCCACTACCAAGCATTACTAAAAAGAGTGAGCGAGAAAAAGAGGCCTTTAAAATAAAAGAAATAAATCCTAGAAAAAAGAAAAAAGTAAAGGATCGTTTAATAATCATCCGTAAGTTAAATACCACAAGGGTTGCATGGTTGAATCGATAAGTGCCAGTTGCAATTAATGTGCCAATCCAAGCAATAACTATCAGGGTTAGAATCCCGCGGTACTCAAACTGGGCAATTGCTGGAACGCCATCAATAGAGGCTTGCGCATCTGGAAATCTAAAGTTATAAGCGGTAATTGCCGAAAACGCGATCGCAATTGCGTCGGGGATCAACATTAACGCCAAGATAACAACCTGCTGTGGGTTGGCATTTTCTTTTACTCGCTGAATGAATGGCTTCTTCATAAAAGAACTCCCTTTTCATTTGTGTCAATTACAAAGAGTAGAACTGTTTGATTATCTTTATGAGATAAAGACCAGCTTTTAGCAAATGTATTAAACAGAATTGAACCTAAGCCTTGTGAATTTGTATCGCTCTCAAGGCGTCCATTATCCACAATCTTCACCTGAAGATCCTCTCCGCTAAAGGTTGCAGAGATAGATATTTCCTTAGCGCCCCCATGACGGATTGAGTTAACCACACCCTCAGTAATTAACTGTGAAACTATCTGGCTATAACCCTTCATATTTTCAAGCTCTGCTGGCAACTGATAACTTATGTTTGCCATCCCTGCCCAAGCGGTAGATAACTCTCTTATTTGTGCTGCTGGAGTTTTTATCATGGCAGGCTCATATGGGTGGGAGATTTTTTCCATTCGCTCAAGGATTTGCTGGGTAATCTCGGGAGGAAACAACTCAAAGTTACTCTCAGCAGCTTTTAGTAACAGGAGTTTGCAAGCAATCAAATGTGACTGAACCTCGGCGTGAAGATACTGCGCAAATTGTGAATCTGAATTATCAGATCGAGTTCTATCAACAAGATTTGCAAGTTCACCACGATTAATTACCTCCTTTAGAAAGTCAAAGGCAAAATCTTGACCTTCTCGAAGGCTAACTACAAAAGTAGCAATTATGTAAAGTGATACCTGCGTAATCGAACTTACAATGTAACCCTGCACAATTGATTCAAGAGATT
>CAITID010000252.1 GCA_903892335.1 uncultured Actinomycetes bacterium | reverse complement strand
GAGTTTGCATGAATTTGAATGACATTTTCAATTAAATCTTGAATGTGCCTTCGACCGCGATGGCGGGTTATCTCTGCTCGAGATGGGATTCCAACTAATCCAATTTCACCGATGATATTTAAATCAGTTACCAGGCGTATCAAGGCTCGGTGGATTGAAATGGCTAGCAAATTTCTTGCCTCTGAATTACCACTCTCTTTTGCCGCCAAAATTAAGTGAGCATTTTTATCATCGTAGTACTGTGAAAAATAGTATGGGATGTTATCAATCTGCTGCCGTTTAATTGGTTGCTGCCATTGTTTAGAACATAGTAGGCAGACATTCGTTCCTGGTTCTTTACAAATTAAGCAAAACGGTGGATAGATTAATTGAGAAAGTGATTTTAAAGTTTCAAGCACTTACGCTTTATAGCAAATTAGTTAACTATTGCTTCAAATCATTGGGGATAATATAAATCGGATGGGTTTGAATTAACTCACCGCGGCGTTTAGGTAGCGTTAGAACAAAGTGCGCGCCTTGGCCAGGCTTGCCCCAAGCAAGTAACTCGCCTTGGTGCAACTGGGCATCTTCAAGTGCAATCGATAAACCAAGTCCAGTGCCGCCACTTGTTCGAGCTCGAGATGGATCAGCGCGCCAGAATCGGTCGAATAATTTTTTAGCATCACTTTCATTAAACCCTAAGCCAAAATCTCTGACTGAGATTGCAACCTCATTCTCACTTTCGGCAACCTCGATATTAACTGGTTTGCCTTCGCCGTGATCCAAAGCATTTGAAATTAGATTTCTTAAAACTCGCTCAATTCGGCGTGGGTCGCCATCAACACCAATCGCCTTGTCTGGCATGGTTATTTGGAATTGATCAACTTTGCTTGGATGCAAATAATCAACAGTTTTACGAACAACTTCTGTTACGTCAAAGTTCACAAATTCAAGAGAAACCTCATTGGCATCAAATCGACTTACCTCAAGTAAATCAGCTAAAAGCAACTCGAAGCGATCAATCTGATTTATCAACAGTTCAGCGCTGCGAGCAATTACCGGGTCAAAGGTGGAGCGTTGATCGTGAATTATCTCAGCAGCCATCCGCATAGTTGTTAATGGTGTGCGCAGCTCGTGTGAAACATCAGAGACGAAACGTTGTTGAAGTTGGGATAAATTCTTTAACCGATAAATTTGCTGTTCAATTGACAATGCCATTTCATTAAAGGATCTACCAAGGGAAGCTAATTCATCCTCACCACTTACCTGCATGCGACTGGTTAAATCACCTTCAGTAAACTTTTCAGCAACTTGAGCGGCTTCAGTAATCGGTGAAACAACCTGTTTAATTAAAATCCTGGTAATTACTCCAATTAAAACAACTAGTAAGAATCCAAAGAAAAACAAGGTCCAGGCAATTGAGTTGATAGTTTGGTACTGAGCATCTAGATTAAATAAATAGTAGATCTCATAGACGCCAGATCTTGGAATCTGTAATTTTCCGCCAATAATAAATCCAGGATTTACTACTCCGTTTGAATATTTAATATCTGAGCGAATATCTAGTACTTCATCACCACTTACAACAGACGCTCGAAATTCTGCTGGGATTGAATCCAGTGAGAGCAGGGTGGGAACTGTTTGGTAAATATCCTTAGTGTTACTGGTATTTGGAATTTTTAGCATTACCGTCTCACGCCCAGATAGTGAACCATCTTCACGTACTGAGGTTATGAAATCAGTTACAACCTTACGTAGCTCATTATCATCTTGAAATCTTGAGATATTAAAATGGCCTTGCGTTAAAGAGAGTGCACTCCGTGTTTCTATCTTAGAGAT
>CAITID010000251.1 GCA_903892335.1 uncultured Actinomycetes bacterium | reverse complement strand
TGAATCAGTCGGACCAAGCTACTGGGAGAGATCATCATGAGTGCACGTGAGCGCGTAACCGGAACAGTCGCTAATTATGTTGATGAGCGAACCGGCTCGGCTCGTTGGCTAAAGAAGAATTTAACTAAAGTCTTCCCCGACCACTGGTCATTTATGCTGGGTGAGATCGCACTCTACTCATTCGTTATTCTGCTTTTATCTGGAACGTTTTTAACTTTCTGGTTTGACCCTTCGATGGAACATGTAACGTATGAAGGCTCTTACGTTCCGCTAAAGGATGTAGAGATGTCAGCGGCCTACGCCTCCGCCCTTAACATTTCATTTGATATTCGCGGGGGCTTATTGATGCGCCAAATTCACCACTGGGCGGCTTTGATCTTTATGGCAGCAATTGTGGTCCACCTACTGCGTGTGTTTTTTACAGGTGCATTTCGCAAACCAAGAGAGTTCAACTGGTTACTTGGAATTGGCCTACTAACTCTTGGAATTGTTGAAGGCTTCTTGGGTTACTCACTTCCTGATGATCTTCTATCTGGAACTGGTGTTCGAATTGCGCAGGCGATTATTCAAGCATTGCCGGTAGTTGGTACTTATCTATCATTCTTTGTATTTGGTGGTGAGTTCCCAGGTGAGTTGTTTATTCCTCGCATCTACACCGTACATATTCTGCTGATCCCTGGAATTTTCTTAGCCCTTATTACTGTGCACTTAATGTTGGTTTGGTACCAGAAGCACACTCAATATCCAGGCCCTGGAAGAACTGAGAAGAATGTTGTTGGTTATCCATTAATGCCGGTTTACATGGCAAAAGCTGGCGGATTTTTCTTCATTGTCTTTGGTGTTACCGCATTACTTGGCGCTGTTGCATCCATTAACCCAATTTGGCTTTACGGGCCATACACACCAACACAAATTTCGGCTGGTTCTCAACCCGATTGGTATATGGGATGGCTCGATGGCTTAGTTCGAATGGCACCGCCTTGGGAGACACATGCCTTCGGCCATACGATCTCCTGGAATATTTTGTTACCAGGTTTGATTATTCCGGGAATTTTATTTACTGGAATGGCGCTGTATCCATTTATTGAAAGCTGGATAACTGGCGATAAGCGCGAGCACCATATTTTAGATCGTCCAAGAAATGTACCAAACCGCACAGCGCTGGGTGCCATGTCTCTAACCTTCATGATTGTTGCATTAATAAATGGTGGAAATGACATCATCGCAACACATTTTGATTTAACAATTAACCAAATTATGTGGGGTACTCGCATAGGCATAATTGTGCTGCCACCTCTTGCATTTGTGATTACAAAACGAATCTGTCTATCTCTCCAAAGAGCCGATCGTGAGTTGGTATTGCATGGTCGCGAAACTGGTCGCCTAGTTATGTTGCCACACGGTGAGTTCGTTGAGGTTCATGAGGAGTTAACTCCAGAGAAGAAATGGCTACTTACTCAACATGAGCAAAACGCGCCAATAGAACTTGAAGTTACTGATAAAACTGGTGTGCGCAATCCAAAAGGTATTCGCGCTAAGTTGCAGGCTAAATTTAGTGCTTCCAACGCTGAGGTAATTGCTAAACCAACGGCGCAGGATTTGAAGCAGTTAGAAAGTGGACACCACTAATTATTTAAAGGCTAAGGCCGGCGCACGCCGGCTTAGGTCCAGCATTTGTATTGCCATACCTGTGCTGTGTAATTGAAACGCTCTGTTCTAGAAACCATCTACTTATCTCGATATCACCGCGTTGTGTAATTGCTCTGCGATCGCACCCAATGCCACCCTCAATTAACGCATTCGTTGGCGAAATCTCGGCAGATAACCATCGAACGCGATCAAACTCTAAAGCGTGCTGGGCAAACTCCTCCCAGCTTTCCACAACTAGATTGCTTAAACCAGGAATTAAAGTTTCTGCGCTTAATCGCAGCTTTACATTCAAATCATTTTTTAGCCAACTTAAGAAATCTAATTCATCCTTTGTGGTTCCACTATCGATTCTGACCAGAAATCCTTTTTTATACTGGCGATACCGTTGTAAGTTCTCTTCAACCTGCAAACCACTTCGATCGGCTGCAACTGTTCCTACATTCTTTAGCCAACGATTTGCTTGTTCTTTCATCGGCAAGAAATGCTGCAATCTGTTCCAGTTGCGAAGTGTTGCTAAGTAATTTAAACCACCAGCTTTAGCCGTTGCACCAACTGAGCTAAGTTTCCAGCCACCAAAAGGTTGGCGGTTAACAATCGCCCCCGTAACACCTCGATTGACATATAGATTGCCAGCTTCAACCTTTTCAATCCACTCTTCACACTCATCTTTATCTAAGGATTGGATTCCTGCAGTAAGTGCGAATGGGGTTTGATTCTGCCAAGTGATTGCACTTTGTAAATCTGGTGCGCACATAATTGCCAGAACTGGTCCAAACCATTCATTTAGATGAGACCAAGCACCCGGTTTAACTCCAACTTTTATTCCAGGTGACCACATGAAGCCTGCTTTATCTAATTGCTTAGGCTCAATCCACCATTGTTCTTCATCATCTAAAGTTGTTAAAGCTCGAAGGAGAGCAGCCTCTGGCGGCCTAATAATTGGCCCCACAGTTGTTGAGAATTCATAACCAGGACCAACTAAAAGAGATTCAACAGCGTCAATTATCTGCTTCTTAAATGCTGGATTTTCAAAGATACTTTTATCAACTATTGCCAGTGATGCCGCTGAACATTTTTGACCAGCGTGTCCAAAGGCCGATTGCACCAGATCTTTTACCGCAACATCAATATCAGAGCATGCAGTAAGGATCATGGCATTTTTGCCACTGGTTTCAGCCAGTAAATTTAATTCATCTTTCCAACTTGAGAACAACTTTGCCGTTGCATACGCACCCGTTAAAATCACTGCCCTAACATCATCGTGAGAGATTAAAGCTCTACCAACCTCATCATCTCGAGTTGAAACAAATTGCAAAACTTCCTTAGGAACGCCAGCTCGCCATAATTGATTTACTAGATGCCATGAGGTGGCTACCGTTTCTGGTGCTGATTTAAAAATTACGGTATTTCCTGCGGCCAGCGCTGCGCAGATACCGCCCGCTGGGATTGCATAAGGAAAATTCCACGGTGGGACAACCACTGTTACACCAGTTGGTGAAGAATCCTTTGCCATATCCATCGACAGCGCGCAATTACTATAAAAAGTGGCAAAATCAATTGCCTCTGAAACCTCTGGATCCGCCTCTGCGACTGTTTTTCCAGCATCGCGGCTCATAATTGCAATACTTTTTTCCTGCTCGTCAAACATAATCTTCGCAAAATTATTTAGTATCTGTCCCCTGCCCGCACTACCAAGTGATTCCCAACTATCTGCAGATCTTTGGGCCACTTTAATAGCATTTGCAATATCAGCACTATTAGCAACATTGTAGGAGTACCAGGCCAAGCCATCATTACTTGGGTCAATGCCGATCTCTTCATCCCGATCAAAAATTTCTGCGCCATCAATTACTAGTGGTATCTGCAGACTTGAAATCTTTAAAACGGACGCAATTTCATTTGAAATTTTGCTATGAGTTAAATCCAAGGTTGTATCTGCATTTGCCACATTTTGAAAAACATCACCGACAGTGAATTCATGAGCTGCGTGGCGCAGGCTTTGTGT
>CAITID010000250.1 GCA_903892335.1 uncultured Actinomycetes bacterium | reverse complement strand
TGCCATGTGGCTAGCCTTGCACAGTTTTTAACAATTCACAGTTATCACCTGCCGGCCGATAAATCATGATCAAAGTAAATACCTTGCGCAGATGATGATTACAAGAAGAGCGGTTGTTTTACTTTCAGTTCTAGCCCTTGCAGCTTGCGCTAGAGCGGAGGGTTCATCCTTACCAGAACGTAGTGAGGTTGATACTGCGGTGGCAACAAGAGAAGCGGGCAGTGTGGAAGAGGAGCCACCAATTGAATACATTCCAGCAGATGTTGATCCAGATTCGATTGCGCCAATTATTGATTATGTGGATGCTTTAAATATTGCATTAACTGGTGATTTATTTGCACTGCGTGCATCTGCAAATCCAGGTTGTGGCTGCCTTGCAATTGCAGATCGACTAGCGCAAATTTTCCCAAGCCAAACCTTAATTGGCGGGCATTATCAATTAAAACAGATCCACTTAATAAGTGATGCTGGCTTTGTGAAAGAGTTTGAAGTCTTAGTTCACCGAAGTGATATTGAAAAAATAGATAAACAATCAAGGGTAAGTGTGCTTTGGAGTGAATCGCAAATCTCCACAATTTTCATTATCAAATACAACAGCGAAGTGGCGGGTGGGGTGTGGCAGTTAAGCGATACACGTTAGTAGCTCTTTTGCTCGTTTTAAGCACCACCAATGCCTCAGCGGCCTGCACACAAAAGACCTGTGTTGATGTATTTACTGATCAAAATCAATTAGTAATTACGGCGCAAAAAGGCACTGCTAAGCCAACTAAGAAGGCTGCGCCTAAGGTGATTGTTAAAGCTAAGCCGGTAGTCAAAGCGCCAGTTGTTAAGCCACCTTCCCCAAAGCCGATTGTTAAGAAGCCTGTTGCTAAAACTGCTACAAAACCGATTGTGAAAAAAGTAGCCACCGCATCCCTTAGCGATAAGTTAATTAAGCTGCTGCCAGCCGGTGATATTAATTTTCAGCCAACGAGTGAATCAGTTGTGAATATTCCAACCTACTTTTGGACTACTACGCCACAGCGCTTTGTCGCGGTGATTCCAATTTTGGATGTGATTGTTTATGTAAATCTCTATTCAACTTTTAATTGGTCCTTTGGTGATGGCGATAAGTTATTTACACCCCTTCGAGGTGGGCCTTTTCCAAATCCAGCAGTTACTCACGCCTACAAAAATAAAGGGGATAAGAGTGTTGATCTGACGGTAATTTGGCAGGGCACTTGGAGTGTAAATGGTGTTACCTCACCAATTGCCGGCAATTTAATTACGCAGCGCATCACCAAGGCTTTAACGGTAGTAAGTGCGCCCACACTTTTTAAGTAGAAAAAAGTAATCCACAATCATTTAAAACTCGAAGCAAAGTGGCAGCGCTCTTTGGCACCCTTGCCGTAATGAAAACTAAATTATCAATTCAAGATGCACTATCTGAAGTATCTGAAATAAATTATGAAGGAACCCAAGTCCTTCGATTACAGCGCCTTGGCGCGGTTGCAATCAAGGATCTAATGAGCCAGTTCGCAAAGGCTAAAAATGTGGAGGATTATCAATTAATCGCATTGGTACTTACTAGGCTGCATGACTTACAGGTTAGAGATTACGCAATGGGATTAACCAATAGCGAAAACATGGATCAATCCTTTAACTTTTGGCACTGGTTACTACAAATTGCGCCAACTGGTTACATCGCACCCGTTGCTGCGATCTTCTCAACAGTTGCCTATGAATCAGGTGAGAATGAGTTAGCGCAGCGATCACTTGATCAAGCTTTTACAGATCAAAGTGAGTACCCGCTGGCAAAGTTGTTGCGCCGGGTTTACTGCGCAAAATGGCCTGCGCAAAGTTTTGCCGCCATGCGAGCCCAGCTTCACCCAAAGGTTTGTGCTTCACTTTTTGGCTGAAGTAAAGAGGACTAATATGAACTCATGATTATTGGTATTCCAAAAGAGATCAAAAACAATGAGTTCAGAGTTTCCGCTACACCTTCTGGTGTTCATGCGTATGTGCAAAAAGGCCACACTGTCCTAGTTGAAAGTGGCGCCGGTCTTGGCTCGGCAATCACCGATCAGGATTACATCGATGCGGGGGCGCAGATAGTTGCTAGCGCTGATGAAGTTTGGCAAAAAGCTCAAATGATTCAAAAGGTAAAGGAGCCAATTGCTGCTGAGTATCCAAGGATGCGCAAGGGGCAAATTCTCTACACCTACCTACATTTAGCAGCATCTCGCGAGTGCACAGATGCGATTATTAAATCTGGCATAACCGCATTTGCTTATGAAACTGTTGAAGTAAATGGCACCTTGCCACTTCTTGCGCCAATGTCAGAAGTTGCCGGGCGGATGTCTATTCAAGTTGGCGCTACCGCACTAGAGCGAAGCAAGGGTGGGCGCGGTGTATTACTTGGCGGCGTTCCTGGAGTTCGACCTGGGCGAGTAGTTGTAATTGGTGGCGGCGTTGTTGGTGTTGCAGCTGCCACCATTGCCCACGGCATGCGAGCTGAGGTAAGTATCTTTGATTTAGATTTAAAACGTTTAGGTGAGATCGATCAGTTGTTTAATGGCAATGTGCGAACGATCGCCTCATCTATATATGAGATCGAGCGAGAGGTAATGGCTGCTGATCTAGTAATTGGCGCAGTTTTAGTTCATGGCGCTAAGGCACCAAAGTTGGTAAGTAATGCCTTAGTTAAAAAAATGAAGCCCGGATCAGTTTTAGTAGATGTGGCAATTGATCAAGGTGGCTGCTTTGAAGATTCAAAGGCGACCACACATGCGGAGCCGACCTATAAAGTTCATGATTCAATCTTTTACTGCGTTGCAAATATGCCAGGTGCGGTACCAGCGACTTCTACCTACGCACTAGCCAACGCCACCATCAAGTACGGCTTGGCGCTAGCCAATAAAGGCTGGGAGAAGGCGATCGCAGATGACGCCAACTTGGCCAAGGGGCTTAATGTGCACGAAGGAAAAATCATGTATAAGGCTGTTGCACAAGCCCATAATCTGTAGTAATTTCCGCTTTAGGTCATGAGTCTCAGTTTCTAGCCCCGGCTAACTGAGCGGCAACCCTCCACCGCGGTGGGGTGCTCCGGGTGAAGACCTGGCAGATTGCAAAGTGCAATCGGCAAGCGCGGATAAGTTCTTTTGGTACTTAACCAAATAATTAATCCGGCTATTAGCAGATATAAGGAGTACTTTCATGCAGAAAAAAATTAGAAACTGGGCGTTGGCACTGCCTGCTCTGTTACTAGTTGCATCTCTGAGCGCATGTTCATCAGAGTCAACAGATAACTCAGCATCAGCATCATGTACACCAGCAGATCTAAAAACTGTTGAAGCAAATCTATTAACAATTGCCACAGGTGAGCCTGCTTATCCACCTTGGGTTGAAGATGACAAGCCAGAGTCAGGTAAAGGCTTTGAGGCTGCAATTGCATACGCTGTAGCGAAGCAACTTGGCTACACAAATGATCAAGTTAAATGGGTTCGCACCACATTTGATGGCGCTATCGCACCAGGACCAAAGAACTTCGACTTTAACATTCAGCAGTACTCAATTACTGATGAGCGCGAGCAGGTAGTTGATTTCTCATCTGCTTACTACAAGTCAAACCAAGCCATTGTTACCTTCAAAGGCAGCAAAATTGCTGGCGTTAAATCAATTGCTGATCTAACGGCTGCTAAGGCAAAGCTAGGCGCAGCAGTTGCATCAACATCTCTTGATGCAGTTGAAAAAGTACTAGGCCTTAAGGCATCA
>CAITID010000249.1 GCA_903892335.1 uncultured Actinomycetes bacterium | reverse complement strand
TTACCGATTAATCCAGCAACTCTTGAACTTTCAAGCCAAAGTACAGTTAATGAGTACCAGCGCTCTTCTGGATCTTTAGTTAGCCATAAATCAAAGGCAGATGTTGGCAGGATCTGATCATCTGGATCAATTACTAATAAACCACCCAAGTAACAAAGCTCTGCGACAAATCCAGCGCAAGCTTCATCAACGCCAATGTGTTCTGCAATTCGTTTTAAATCACGCACGCCAATGCCACCAGTTCTAAGCGCAGTAGGTGGTTCATCAGAGAGGTTGTGAAGTAGCTCTTCACACCAGCGCAGAATGGTTGAAATATTGGCGATCGCAGCTAAATCAATCTGTTTTTGCGCAATTTCTTTACCGGTTAAATCTGGTGCTTTCATACTTAACTCTTGATGCACTTTGCCACCACGTAATTTGATACCAAACTCTCGTGGCAATGCCACGGTGTGTGAATCCATCGGAATCAAAATATTATTCTCAAGCAACCAACCAATTGCCACACCAGGCTTTTTGATATCAGTAATTTGCCCGCGCGGTGGACCCCAAGTTAATTTAGCCAGTACTGGCTCTGAACTTTTTGGAACCTCAGTTAACTTACTTAAATCAGCTTTACCAGGATAAATCGGACCAAGCCCAGCTGGTTCATCACCAATTAATAATTTCAAATTAGTAGGAGCGCGATACTTATCGCCATCTTTATAAATTAAACCTAACTGCCAAAGGTGCTCAATCGCAAAGGTTGTCTCAGCGCTAGTTACAGCAATTAACTCTGATTTTTTAAAGGCGTCAGAGATCGCACAGATTGCTTCAATAATTTGATACTGCCAAAGATTTAATGAGTCTAAGGCGCGCACTAATGAAGGTGTTGAGTTAGCGCGGGCGGCTAGGGCCGAGAAATCATTTGGAACGGGTGAGAGTAAATCTGGACGATTAGTAAAAAGGGCAGCTAAATCTTTTTCTGAACGCGAACGAAGCTCATCAGCAAATGAGGCAACGATGGTCAACATAACTGGCTTACTTTACTCGGGTTTTAGCTGTGTAATTACTGCCTTACTTGCCAGAGCGCTTTCTCGGTGAAATCAGCATTGCGCTGGCTGCAATACGGCCAGCGATCGGACCAAAAAACTTCTTAATACGGCGGGCTCTACGAAAATCATAAACCGGCCAGTTATCTCGGTAGGCTCGAATTTCTAGCAAGGCATCTGGATTAATTGCACAAGGATTGCCAACACTTTCTAGAAGTGGAAAATCATGGTGAGAATCTGAGTAAGCAAATGAATTTTTCAAATCAATATTTCGCTCTTTAGCTAACTCTTGGATTGCCAAAGCTTTTGCTCTTCCGTGCAAAAGTGCGCCAATCATCTTTCCTGTGTATTTTCCATTTTTAATCTCAGCTTTTGTGCCAAGTGCTCCAGTAAATCCCAATCGCTTCGCAATTAAATTAGCCATATCAAGTGGTGTGGCAGTAACCAACCAAACCTCTTCACCTTGGGCTAGATGGCGATGTGCAATTTCAACTGTGCCTTGCCAGATTGCTGGTGAGACATACTCTTCATAAATCTCATTACCGATTACCTCGATTTTTTTCACATCATGGCCCTTAATGAATTCACAGGCAGCATTCTGAAATCTTTCAATCTCGGATTTATTTTCTTTACCAGTCAGGCGATACCTCAAATTAGCCAACACAAAAGCGGATACATCTCGCTTGGTAAAGAAGCCTCTTTGATACATACCTCGCCCCAAGAAAAAGAGCGTGGATCCCTTCAATAAGGTGTTGTCGACATCAAAGAAGGCAACTCTTTTTTTGGTGAGCGCCATATCACTACCTTAGCGACTAGAGCTTAAATAACCTGCTTTATGCTTATGCAATGGCACAAACAATTCACTTTGTTAGACATGGTGAAGTATTTAATCCAGAGAAGATACTTTACGGCCGCCAACCAGGCTGGCGATTAAGTGAACGCGGTCAAGAGATGGCGCAAGTAATCGGTGATTGGTCTGCCGCGCTATCACTAGGTGCAATTCATTGCTCACCTATGCAGCGCGCAAAAGAGACGGTTGCACCAATTGTGACAAAACATAATTTGCCACTAGTAATTGATGATAATTTAATTGAAGCCGGAAATATTTTTGAGGGAAAGAAATTTGAATTAGGAAACGGCTTGTTAAAGCATCCACAAATGTGGAGATACCTATGGAATCCATGGCGGCCATCCTGGGGTGAACCTTATGAAGAGTTGATTTCTCGAATGCTCAAATCTTTATTCTTTGCTCGAGATAGTGCAGGTGATAAGGATGCAATCTGCGTGTCCCATCAATTACCAATTTGGATTTTAAGATCTGCTGTCGAAGGTCGTCGCTTGTTACATGATCCAAGAAAACGTGAGTGCACCTTGGCCTCTGTTACCTCCTTTCATTTAGACAGTGAGGGCATGATCGAATCAGTTTCATACTCTGAGCCAGCCAAACATTTACTACCTGCTAAAAAATGAGAATTTATTCCTTGCTTCTTGCAACAGTTTTATTAGCTGGCTGCAGTACTGGTGGTGTGGCAGCTCCAGATGAAATCTCATTTGTTGGCGGCAGTGGAAACTCTACTTTTATTAAAATCGAAGATCGAAAAGATGCACCGATTATTTCTGGTGAAGTTTTAGATGGCACCATTAAAACTTTAGCCACTAACAAAGTTACAGTGATAAATGTTTGGGCATCTTGGTGTGCACCATGCCGTGCAGAGGCACCCCTCTTGCAAGAGTTTTCAATAAATTATCCAGAGGTGCAGTTTGCTGGAATTTTAACCAGAGACAATATTTCTTCGGCAAAGGTATTTTATGAGAACTTTAAATTAACCTATCCCACCTTTATTGATGATGGCTTATTAATTGGTTTTAGAGGATCATTAATTCCCAATGCGATCCCAACTACTTTAATTATTGATAAAAACAATAAGGTAGCGGTACGAATTAGTGGTGAGGTAACCGTGGCGGCATTTAGAGATTTATTAGACAAAGTTTTGGCACAGGCATAATGCGCGACTTTTTTATTACTCAAGTATTTGAGGGAAATTTACTCAGCGCAATGTTTGTCTCCATGATTGCGGGCATCATCTCCTTCTTCTCACCATGTGTTATTCCATTAGTTCCTGGTTATCTTTCATACGCATCTGGCATGAGTGCTAATAAATCAAGAAGTCGGGTGCTACTTGGCTCAATTCTCTTCGTCTCTGGCTTCACTGCTTTGTTTATCTCTTATGGAGTTCTCTTTGGTGGACTTGGTTCACAGATCGCACAGAACACAAGATTCTTAACGGTAATCCTTGGATTGCTGACAATTGCACTAGGTTTCATTTTTCTATTTACCGAGAAGTTTTATCGATCATTTAAACCAAGCTTTAAAACTAGAACTGGATTATTAAGTGCGCCTCTATTGGGCTTAGCTTTTGGCCTTGGTTGGACACCATGCATCGGGCCAACATTAGGAGCTGTACAAGTTCTGGCTTTTCAAAGTGCAACTGCCCAACGTGGTGCAATTTTATCTGCAGCTTACTGCGTAGGACTTGGCGTGCCATTTATTTTATTAGGTTGGTTTTTAGATCGCGCCGAACCATTTAGGAAATTTATTGCAAAGCGCGGTGATCTAATTACGAAGATTGGTGGCAGCTTATTAATTTTAATTGGAGTGCTTCAAGTCACTAACACGTGGGATTATTTGATGAATTCAATTAGAGATTTAATAAGTGGTTTTATTCCGGTCTTATAGATGAGCACCTATCTAGATAGTAGATCCTTCTTACGTTGGGGCTGGCGCCAATTAACTAGCATGCGCACTGCTTTGATTTTGTTATTACTTCTTGGCGTAGCTGCAATTCCTGGCTCACTATTTCCGCAGCGAACCCAAAATCCAATGCAGGTCAGGCAGTACTTTATTGATAATCCATCACTAGCGCCTTGGCTTGATCGATTAAAACTTTTTGAGGTATTTAGCTCACCTTGGTTTAGTGCAATTTATTTGCTTCTGTTTATTTCATTAATTGGTTGTGTGCTACCAAGAAGTATCGATCACGCTAAAAATATCTTTGCTAAACCACCACTTACACCGAAGTTTTTAGACCGGATGGAGCATTTTACTGAGATAAAAAAGGTTGATTTAGATTTAGTTGAAAAATACCTACGTAAAAAGCATTATCGAATTAGGCGAGAAGCCAATTCAATCTCAGCTGAAAAAGGTTATTTGCGTGAGTATGGAAATCTTTTGTTTCACCTCTCACTTGTATTGATTTTAATTGCCGTTGGCATTGGTTCACTTTTAGGTATGCGTGGGGATTCAATACTTAATGTGGGTGAGCGGTTTGTAAATACTCCTACCTCCTATGATTCATTGGGATTTGGTAAGTATCAATCCGAGAGCACGTTAAAGCCATTTTCCATCACCGTAAATGATTTTCGAGCAACGTATGACCCGTCAACGAATGCACCTCTTGATTACAGATTAGATGTAACTGTGGCTAATCCCTATGGCACAGCAGAGAAAAATGAAATAATTAAAGTAAACCAACCACTATCTATTGGCAGCACAAATGTTTACTTACAAGCTAATGGTTATGCACCAACGGTGATTGTGCGAGATAAGAGCGGCAAACTAATTTTTGATGGCCCAACAACATTTTTACCGCAAGATGGCAATTTAACTTCGATTGGTTCAATTAAAGTCCCGGACATGTCACCGCAAATTGGTTTTGTCGCATCCTTTTTACCAACCGCGGATCGAGATCAAATACGTGGTGGCTTTTCCTCTTATCCAGAGGTTCTAGATCCGAGGCTATTACTTGCAGTATGGAAAGGTGATTTAGGTTTAAACACTGGTGTGCCGCAATCGGTTTATCGAATTGATACCAGCAAGATGGAGCGAATTGGATTAAAGGCGTTAGTTTTAAATGAAACTTATGATTTTGGTGAGGGCAGCATCACATTTACTGGCTGGAAATCATGGGTTAACTTACAAGTAGTAGATGATCCAGGAAAGAGTTTTGCATTGCTAGGTGCGATACTTGCGATACTTGGTTTACTCACTTCTTTGTTCACAAGACAACGCCGGGTTTGGGTAAAGCAGGGAAGAAAAACACAAGTAGCAGGTTTGGCAAAAAATGGAATTCCAGGTTTGCAAGAAGAGATTAACGATTTGATTAAGGGAGTAAGTGATGACAAGTAGAACTGCAGCGCTACTTTCAAATGATCTTGTCTATGCGTCAATGGCCATTTTTGCACTAGCTTTTCTTGCTCATGCAGTAGAGGTTGCTTGGTCAGTTAAAGCACCGGCTAAAGGAAGTAAAAAAACAAAATTAGATTTTGATCGCACTACAAAAGCTGGCCGTATCGGAACTGCCATGATGATTCTGGCATTTTTATTACTTTTAACCGCTGTTGTCCTACGTGGTGTTTCAGCTAAGCGCGTGCCATGGGGAAACATGTATGAGTTTTCAATTACTGGCGCCTTGGCATTTACGGCCGCCTATTTATTTGTTCTAAAAAAATACAGTTTAAGATGGCTTGGTCTGCCAGTTGCAATCTCAGTATTACTAACACTTGGCACGGCGATCACTATCTTGTATCGCCCAAGTGCACCGCTGGTACCCGCACTTAAATCAGTTTGGCTAACTATCCATGTATCTACCGCAATTATTTCTGGTGGAGTGTTTTTACTTGCAAACTGTATTGCTGCTACCTATTTAATTTTAGAAAAATACGAAAAGACAACTGGTCGCCCACAATGGGCAATTAAAATTCCATCACTAGATGCCTTAGATACTCTCTCATACCGATTAGTTGCTTTAGTTTTTCCGCTCTGGACCTTCTCAGTAATTGCTGGTGCGATTTGGGCAGAAGCAGCATGGGGAAGATATTGGGGATGGGATCCAAAAGAGACTTGGGCATTTATTACTTGGGTGGCATACGCAGCTTATTTACATGCACGCGTAACAGTTGGTTGGCGCGGGCGCAAAGCAGCATGGCTTTGTTTATTTGCTGGGTCGACCTTCTTATTTAATTATGTATATATAAATATTTGGGGAAGCGGCAAGCACACTTACAGCGGACTTTAATTAAAGTTTTCGCAAGAAATCCGGATCATCATCTGGTGGAATTATTCGTCTCGGACCGCCCCTACCTCTTCTAGGTTTTTTTGGGCGACCAAATACGAACCAGATTATCGCTGCAATTGGTGGCAGTGGAATAAAAAACATTCCTAGCAGGTAAGCCCACTTAGGTCCTTTTCGAATATTTTCTTGCGGAGTAACTGCGCAATCCACAAATGCATAGATAACGAAGATGATTAGCGCAATTACAACAAACCGGATCATGAGTTAATTCTAACTTGTTAAAGAAAAAGCGCCAGACCAAGAGTGAATGAGAGAAGCAATTGCAGGCGCGCAGTGCGAATCAGCAAGGGGATCAGATCTAGGCCAACGGCGCCCTGCAGAACGCGGCGGATGTTACTAATTGTCATTGGCAACCAGATTATGGTCAAAAGTGCATATGAGTTAAAGGTGTATGCGTAGGCTGAAATGATTTGTGCGATTACTAATAAAATTGCGTAGAAATACCGTATCTTTTTATCTCCGATACGAACGGCCATCGTGCGCTTATTGGCCAATTTATCCAGCGGTAAATCTCGTAAGTTATTCATAACTAAAATTGCACAAGCAAGTGCGCCAACTGGAATCGATAGCAAAATCGCTTGCCCAGTGATCTCACCCGTCTGTGCGTAATTACTGCCTACTGTTGCAATCACGCCAAAGAAAAGAAAAACAGATAACTCACCAAAACCAAAGTATCCGTATGGCTTAGCGCCACCGGTATAGCCCCAAGCCGCCAATATTGAAAGGGCGCCGATTGGAATAAACCAAAGCGTAGTTTGTAATGCCAAAAGTAATCCAGCCACAGCAGCAACTGCCATTGAGATCAGTGCTGCAATCTTTACTGCTTTTGCCGAAGCCAACTGACTTGCAACTAATCTGATTGGGCCAACTCTGTTTTGATCGGTACCACGGATGCCATCGCTGTAATCGTTTGCATAATTAACTGCAATCTGCAGCGATAATGAAACGGTTAATGCCAAGAGTGCAACTACCCAATTAATCTCATTTGCTAGCGCGGTTCCAACTAGCACTGGTGAAATGGCTGCCGGTAAAGTTTTAGGACGAGTGCCTACTATCCATTTATTCATTTATTTTCCTAACGCTAATCTCTTTGCAGCTGCGCGATCGAGTTTACCTAACGCACCTCTTGGTATCTCATCAAAGATGTAGATCTCTTTGGGTGAATTTCTACCATTGAGTTTTTGCTGCGCCTGCGCAAGTGTGAGATTAGTAGTCACACCCAGACATAATCTCTCACCCCACTCCTCATCGGGTAAGCCAAATGCAATCACTGGTTGGTTTGGAAAGTGGGAATTAAATAATAATTCAACTGCAGACAGCGAGATTTTTTCACCACCTGAATTAATCACATCATCGGCCCTGCCTAATACTTTTAACTTGCCATCTACTAGTTCGCCGATATCACTTGTTTGAAACCAGCCATCTGAAATTAATGATTGCCACTGCGCTGGGTTATTTAAGTAATCACTTGCCATCATCGGAGCTTTTAACTTTATTAAACCAGCAGAGTTGATTTCAATTTCAACGCCCTCTAACGGTTTTTGATTATAAACACACCCACCACACATCTCAGTCATTCCATAAGTTGTTACAACCTTTACATGTTTATCTGCGGCCTGCTTCTTTAATGCATCAGAGATCGGGCCACCGCCAACTAATACCGCTTCCGCCGCTGTTAAATGTTCAAGTAATTTTGCATCACTTGTTAACGCGCGATGAAGTTGGGTTGGCACGATAGAAATAAAATCAGCATCAACATACTCAGCCACGTTTCGGTTATCAATAACATTGGTACCAAGTGCGGTAGCACGCGCAATCACATTTAAGCCAGCGATGTGCTCTGTTGGTAAGAGAAGTGACCAAGCATCACCAGGGACTGCGCCTAGATATTTATGGGCGGCGTTAGTTGATGCGATTAAAGCTGTGGTTGAAATCGCGACCGAGTTTGGTTCACCAGTTGAACCGGAGGTATTAACAACTAAACAAGTCTGCGCAGAAACAAATTTGATCTCGGTTGGCGTGCTGGCTAGCGCTGGGCCATCGCCAGTTATCGCATCCGCGATTTTTTCTTGAAGTTGTGGGATTGACCACTCAGGGGAGATCGCGATTAATTCTCGCTTTTCAGTTTCTTCCATAACATGCGTAGGCTATCTCTTATATAAATCTCTAGCCCAACCCAGGAGTGTAATTTTGAGCAAGCCAATTAAGCGCGAGCCAGGTGATCGCACTATTCCGAAGTGGCAAGCTGCTGCCGGCGCCGAGAAATTTACCGATGTAATTTATGAAGTGGCTGAAGGTATGGCAAAAATTACAATTAATCGGCCAGAAGTTAGAAATGCCTTTCGACCACAAACACTTTTTGAATTAGCAGAGGCCTTTAATTTAGCCAGAGATAATGATCAAGTTGGTGTAATTATATTTACTGGCGCAGGCACAGAAGCCTTTTGTTCAGGTGGTGATATCAATGTGCGCGGTGATGATGGATATCTTGGAAGTGATGCACTTGGTAAAAAAGGTATCGGTCGATTAAATGTTTTAGATTTACAAGTTCAAATTCGCAGAACACCTAAACCAGTTGTAGCAATGGTTGCTGGTTGGGCAATTGGTGGTGGCCATGTATTACATGTGGTCTGTGATCTAACGATTGCTGCTGATAATTCAAAGTTTGGTCAGACTGGACCAATGGTTGGCTCATTTGATGGTGGCTATGGTGCTGGTTTATTAGCTGCCCATGTTGGTCAAAAGAAAGCTCGCGAGATTTGGTTTTTGTGTCGCCAATATGATGCGGCAGAAGCATTAGACATGGGATTAGTAAATGCAGTTGTTCCAGTAGCGCAATTAGAAGCAGAGACAGTTTCATGGGCTAGAGAGATGTTGCGCCACTCACCAATGGCGCTTAGATTATTAAAAGCTGGATTAAATGCAGCAGATGATGGTTTAGCTGGCGTTCAACAATTAGCAGGAGATGCCACTCTTCTTTTCTACTTAACTGAAGAAGGACAAGAAGGTCGCAATGCTTATCAAGAAAAACGCGAACCTAATTTTGATAAATTTCCTAAACGTCCTTAACTCATGTCACCAGAACTATTGGAGAGCATGCGCGTAGTTGCGCTGCCAACCAAAAGTAATTTTCGAGGT
>CAITID010000248.1 GCA_903892335.1 uncultured Actinomycetes bacterium | reverse complement strand
GTTGAAGCGATTTCGCTAACTTCAGCAACTCAGTTAATTGATTTTCTAGAAAGTAAAAAACCGGGTGATATCTTAAATCTAACTGTTTTAAGAGGTGCCTCTGAAAATTTGCTGCAAGTTCAAATCAAATTATCTGCTCGTGATGATGGTTCAGCTTTCATTGGGATCAATATTGAAACACAACAAAAATTTCCAATTACTGTCAAAATTAAATTAGATGAAACTGGTGGACCAAGCGGTGGTTTGATTTTTGCACTTGGCATAATTGAAAAATTAGGTAGTGAAGATTTGTTAAGAGGTAGAAATATTGCTGGCACTGGCACGATCACAGATACGGGTCGGGTAGGGCCAATCGGAGGAATTACTGAGAAAATTATTGGAGCCAAAAAAGCGGGCGTCCAAATATTTTTAGCACCAATAGATAACTGTTCTGATATCTCTAGCCCAGATCTATTTAAAGGTATTCAAATTGTGCCAGTCGCCACATTAACGCAGGCATTATCGGTACTTCGGGCCCCCGATGGCGCGAAGCTGGCATCTTGCCCAGTTAACTAACTGGCTAAGATCTGCCCATGAGTAATACAGGTTCAGGCGGCAACAGCCCATTCGGCAATAATCCTTTTGGCAATAACTTCGGCGGCGGATTTGGAAACAACTTCGGCGGCGGCGCAAATCCTTTTGCAAATTTTGGCCGTAAGAATCCTGGCGGACCCCGCAAGATTTCACCATTATCCATAACAATTGGTGTTTTATTTATACTCTCTTTGATTTTAGTTTCATCAAGTGGCTTTTATGCAGATCTACTTTGGTATCGCTCAGTTGATTTTGTTTCAGTTTGGCAGACCACACTCTTTACCAAGGCCTACTTATTTGTCGGATTTGGTTTTTTAACTGCATTAATTGTTACTGCAAATATTTATCTGGCATACCGAAATCGCCCTATTTATGTGCCAGTAAATGTCGAGGCAGATAACTTAGAGCGCTACCGAAGCCAACTAGCACCGATTCGCAAATTAGTAATTGTTGGAGTTTTTGTTTCCCTGTTTTATTTCGCCGGTAGTGCTGGCTCCAGACTTTGGCAAGAGTGGTTACTATTTAGAAATGCCACACCATTTGGTGTAACTGACCCACAATTTAATAAAGATGTTTCATTTTTCGCCTTTGAACTTCCGATGTGGCAATCATTAATCGGCTGGGCAATCTCAACCATAATTTTGACTATTTTGGCGGCAGTTGGCGTTCATTACCTTTACGGTGGCATCAGACCTCAGGTTAGAGAAGAGCGCACAACAGTTGCTGCTCGAGTGCAGCTATCAGTACTTCTTGGCTTCTTGGTTCTGCTTAAAGCTGTGGCTTATTGGTATGACCGTTTTGCATTGACCTTAAAAGAAGGAAGACTAATTACTGGCCTTACCTACTCTGATGTAAACGCATTATTACCAGCGAAATCAATCCTTTCTGCAATTGCAGTTGTCTGCGCCCTTTTATTTTTTGCAAACATTGTTCGCAAGTCTTGGTTACTACCTACTGCTGGCGTGGCCTTAATGGTTATTGCCTCAGTGTTAATCGCTGGAATTTATCCTGCTGCAATTCAACAATTTCAGGTAAAGCCAAGTGAGTCCTCTAAAGAGGCACCATTTATTCAGAAAAATATTGATGCAACTAGAGCTGCATACGGCTTAGACAAAGTAGAGATGTTGGATTACCAAGCAACAGTTTCTACATCTGCTGGCCAACTTGCTAATGATGCGGCGACAATTGCAAACATTCGATTGATGGATCCAAATATCTTATCGGCGACCTTCCGCCAGCTTCAGCAAATTAAGCCTTATTACTCATTTGCTGATGCATTAGATATTGATCGTTACACAATTAATGGCCAAGAGCGAGATGTTGTAGTCGCGGTGCGTGAGTTAAATATTGAAGGAAATCCTTCACGTAACTGGATCAATGATCACTTGGTTTACACCCATGGATTTGGAATGGTCGCAGCGTATGGAAATGCCCGTGATGCTGATGGCAAACCAAGTTTTATTGTTGGCGATATTCCACCAACAAATGGTTTAGGAGAGTTTGAACCTCGAATTTACTTTGGTGAGAATGTGCCAGATTATTCAATTGTGGGTGGCAGCTCTGAGAGCGCGCCAGCAGAGCTTGATTATCCAGATGATAAATCAGCGAATGGTCAAAAGAATTACACATATACCGGTGATGGTGGAGTTCCGATGGGCTCACTATTTACTAGATTATTGTTTGCAATTAAGTACCAAGAGCAACGAATCGTTTTATCTAATTTAATTAATTCCAGCTCGAAGATTTTATTTGATCGTAATCCAAGGCAGCGTATTGCAAAGGTTGCACCATGGCTGACCATCGATGGCGATCCATACCCAGCTGTAGTTGATGGCAAGATCCTTTGGATAGTTGATGGATACACAACTTCAAATGGCTACCCAAACTCTCGCAAGGTTAATTTAGCTGACACCGCAGATGCATTAACTTCTCGAGCAACAGCGGTTGCCTCACTAGATAATAAGAGCGTTAACTACATTCGAAATTCAGTTAAGGCAACAGTTGATGCCTACGATGGAACAATCTCTTTGTATCAGTGGGATGAGAAAGATCCAGTGCTTGCAACATGGAGCAAAGCATTCCCTGGCACTGTAAAAGCTAAGAGTGAGATATCTGAGCAACTACTCTCACATATTCGCTACCCAGAGGATATGTTCCGCGTGCAGCGCGATATTTTGAGTGCGTACCACGTAAGCACAGCAGATGCTTTCTATGGCGGTCAAGATTTTTGGCGCGTACCTCGTGATCCATCAACCTTTGGTGCCAATGCTGGTAATCAGCCACCAGTTTATTTAACGATGCAGATTCCAGGTCAAGAAAAACCAACCTTCTCATTATCAACACCATTTGTTCCTCGAGGTGGTCGTGAAAACTTATCTGCACTAGCTATTGTTAATTCAGATAATGGTCCAGATTATGGAAAGATCACAGTGCTACAACTTCCAAGATCAGCCAACGTTGCTGGTCCATCACAGGTTGCTTCCAACTTTGAAGCAAAACCAGAGGTTGCAACAACACTCTCACTACTTCGCCAAGGTGGATCAGATGTTGTATTAGCTAATCTATTAACGCTGCCAGTTGGTAATGGTTTGTTATATGTACAGCCGGTTTATGTTCGCGCGACAGCAAATACCGCGGCCTACCCACTTCTTCAAAAAGTTTTGGTTTCATTTGGAGACCAAATTGGATTTGATGACACATTAAAAGGTGCGTTAGATCAGGTCTTTGGTGGAAACTCTGGAACAACTACTGGCAATAATCTTCCACCATCAAGTGGCACAAGCACTACAGGTTCAAGCCAAGAGATTAAATCTGCAATTGCATCATTGCAATCTGCATATAAAGATTACATTGCAGCGCAAAAGCGATTAGATGGCGCAGCAACTGATAAGGCACGTGCACGTTTAGAAGCAGCGATTGCTGCGCTAACCGCTGCGCAAAACCGATAACCATTTTGCTTTAATTCACTATTGCTTTAGGATTTAGCTTCCGACGCGGGGTGGAGCAGCTCGGTAGCTCGCTGGGCTCATAACCCAGAGGTCATAGGTTCAAATCCTGTCCCCGCTACCAAATTTAAATTCGTAGGCTATTAATTACGACGAATAATGAAGATATCGACATCGCCGCCCCTGCATACATTGGCGATAGATTTCCTGATGCGGCAATTGGAATACAAATTGCATTATAGGCAAAGGCCCAAACTAAATTAGATTTAATTACTCGAACCGTTTTCCTTGAAGTATTTAATGCATCAAGTGCGGTACCAAGAGAAGGTCTAATCAAAGTTATATCGGCAGCAGCAATTGCAGTATCTGTTCCAGTTCCCATTGCCATACTTAAATCTGCCTCTGCGATTGCGGCTGCATCATTAATTCCATCACCAATCATTAGCACTCGGTGCTTACTCTTTGATACGGAGCTATCATCGCTGCGAAGTGATTTAACAAAATCAATTTTTTGTTCAGGTGATGCGGTAGCAAAAATGTTATCAATTGGAATTCCAGCCGCACCTCCCATAGCTATGGCAGCCGTTGCTGAGTCACCAGTTACCAGCCAGGTGTTAATACCTTGATCTTGTAATCGATTAATTGCGGAAGCGGCATCAGCCTTCAATGAATCACCAACCTCAAATACACCATAGGCAACACCATCAATTGCAACGACCGCTACTGAGTTGCCTCGAGTATTTGCATCATTAATTGCTACCTTAAGTTGTGGGTGAAAATCAGTTGAACTTCGCGCAATTGAAATTGGTGAGCCAACTAATAAAGCTTTACCACCAACCGTCCTAGCTGCGACACCTTGCCCAGTGCGATGTTCAAACTCTGTTAGTTCTTCAGCACTAAAGCCTTGTCGCTTTAACTCTTGCGCTATGGCATTAGCTACTGGGTGAGAGTCTAGTAATTCAATGCTTAAAGTTAAGTTTAAAACCTGGGCTGTATTCATTGCAGAAGATGGTTGATTAAGTGGGGATTCAATAACAAGCATCTGGTGTAATTGCATGCTGCCAGTTGTGATGGTTCCTGTCTTATCAAATACCACATCGGTGATATCACTAGCTTTTTCAATTGCTTTAGGAGATCGGATAATAAAACCTAATTTGGCACCTTTACCAGCAGCCACCATCAGTGCAATCGGAGTTGCTAGTCCTAATGCGCATGGACAAGCGATGATTAAAACTGCAATTGCAGTTGCAATAGATTTAGCTAACTCAGCAGTTGTTAAGTACCAGGTCAAAAAGGTTGCTATCGATAAAACAATCACGATCGGCACAAAAAAGGCAGAGACTTGATCAGCAAACCTTTGGGCGGGTGATTTCTCACTTTGTGCGCTCATGACCATTCGGGTAATGCGAGCAATTTCAGTATCAGCGCCAACCCTGGTGGCTCGCACCACTAAAGATCCATTGTTATTTATTGACCCAGCGTAAACAAAATCTGCAACACCGACCTCAATTGGCATTGATTCACCAGTTAAAAACGAATTATTAACACTG
>CAITID010000247.1 GCA_903892335.1 uncultured Actinomycetes bacterium | reverse complement strand
GAGTAAACCGGAATACCACTTCGCTTAATTACCCAAGAAGTGGCCGCTGGATTTCCTTTGGCATCTTTTAACGCAGCAATATTTTTATGTTCAGCCAATTTAACAATTGTGTCACTTTCAATCTCTACGCCAGTGCGCCCTGGTATGTCATACATCATTACTGGTAGGTCAGTGGCATCAGCCATCGCCGTAAAGTGTGCAGCGATTCCAGCCTGTGGTGGTTTGTTGTAATAAGGAGTGACAACTAAAAGTGCATCGGCGCCAGCTTTAGCAGCGCGCTTTGCTTGTTCAACTGAGTGCGAGGTTTCATTATTTCCAGCACCGGCAATAATTTTTACATTTGCGCCAACAACGCCACGAACTGCTTTAATAATCTGATCTTTTTCATCATCACTGGTAGTTGGTGCCTCACCAGTTGTGCCATTGACTGCAATGCCATCATGGCCTGTTGCAATTAGATGTGCTGCAATTTTTTCTAGTCCGGCCCAATCAATCTCCCCGCTTTTTTTAAATGGGGTAACCATTGCGGTAATTAAGCGACCAAATGGTGGAGTGATTTGCATGCCCTAAGGCTACCTTGTTTGCTGATCGCCTTACGGGGCGATTCGGCCAGATTTCTCAAATGCCCCATATGTAATCGGCATTAACTTGGCAAACTCTGCTTCCATCTTCTCTGCCACCATCTCGATCTCACGTTGTGGGTATGACGGAAAGTGCGAGCCTTCCCGAGCGGTGCGAAGTGATAAAAAGTTCATTAATGCTCTTGCATTCATAGTCACATACATTGATGAGTAAAGAGTTACTGGTAGAACCGCGCGAGCTACCTCACGAGCAACACCAGCGGTTAATAGTTTTTGATAATTCTCATATGCAAGTGTGCAGGTTTGCTTAATTGCATCCACTGTTAATTTATGTTGTTCTGGTGTTCCTTCAATAAATGAATACGCACCAGGCTTTCCAATCTGAACTAATTTACGATCCTTACTTGGCACATAAAAAACTGGACGAAGCTCACGGTAGCGACCGCTCTCTTCATTGTAGGAAGCGATGCGATGGCGCATAAACTCACGGAAAACAAAGATGGGGGCTGATATAAAAAATGTCATTGAGGTATGTTCAAATGGTGAACCATGTCGCTCGCGAGCTAAGTAATTAATTAATCCTTCAGATTTTGATGCATCAGCGCCAACATCTTCAAGTGATTTATCACCTGCAGTTGACACACGTGCTGCCCAAATAACATCGGCATCACTGGCGCTAGATTTAACTAATTCGACAGATACATCATCTCTAAATTGGATTTCCTCGCTCATGCCTGCGACCCTACCTTCGTGCATTGCCGATCCCTTGGATTAAGATAACGGCGTGTCAGTCACAGCCCGCTTCAATCCTCGATCAAATCAGGTAGATCGAACTGGAATCAGTGTTGCCTTCACCGTTGGTTTATATGGCGCAGCCTTTGGCGCAGCTGGTGTGACCGCCGGCTTTTCAATATTGCAAAGTTGCCTCTTATCAATTTTGCTCTTCTCTGGTGCATCACAATTTGCAGTTGTTGGAATTATGGGCGCAGGTGGCTCAGCAATTAGCGCAATCGCAACAGCGACATTATTAGGTTTTAGAAATGCACTCTACGGCCTGCAGATGGCGCCAATTTTAAAGGTCACTGGATTAAGCAGGGTATTTGCTGCGCAAATTACAATTGATGAATCAACTGCTGTGGCTACCTTGCAAGAAAATGATGCTGATCGAAAACGCGGCTTTTATGTCACTGGAATTGGCGTGTATATCTTCTGGAATCTATTTACCTTCCTTGGCGCATTGGGTGCAAGTGCAATCGGTGATCCAGCGGTTTGGGGATTAGACGCAGCAGTTCCGGCAGCCTTTTGTGGATTAGTTTGGCCACGTTTAAAAAATAAGTTGCAGTTCATAGTGTGCGCAAGTGCGATCGCACTGGCCTTAATGCTGACTCCGCTAACTCCAGCAGGGGTACCAATCATTACAACTGTTTTACTAGCTGTGATATTTGGGTGGAAAAAATGACACCGATTTGGATTGCCGTACTTGGAGCAAGTGCTACCGCGTTTTTAAATAAATATATTGGTCACTCAGTGCCTGAGCGCTGGCTAAATAAACCAAGATTTATGCGAATTAATACTTTGGTGCCAATTGTTTTACTTAGCGCATTAGTTGCAGTGCAAACCTTTGGAAATAAAAAAGAGTTAG
>CAITID010000246.1 GCA_903892335.1 uncultured Actinomycetes bacterium | reverse complement strand
GCCACGCTGGAGATGCTGCGGGGGGAGGTAGACATTCACACCCTCAGCAAGCAAATGGGCAATAGCGCGGCCATGATTGAGCAGCACTATTCCAAGCTCACGGCCACCATGGCTGCGGAGAGGCTGGCTTGAGGGTGCTTGGTAGTGGATTGCGATTATTAGAAGCAGATCGACTATAGTGATCTTATGGGGTTTTTCATTGCTGGCACATGACGTTTAACACGACAGGCTGAATTCATTACCTCAAGAACTATTTGAAAAAAATTATTCTGAATTCAATACATTAATCTGCAAATGCAATTTTTATAACCGAGGAGAAAAAATGCTTAATTCAAGGGTCGCAAAGTTATTGGCGATAATTTTTATATTATCAGGCTGCGCTAACAGCGGAGTAAAGGTTGATTCTAGGGTTCAAACAAGTAGCTTGCCGCCCATTAAGAGGATGCTTGTCAATATCAATGTTGAAAGTAGAAATTTCAACAAGAACCTTGCCTCCGGAATGACAAATAGTTTAGTAAAAGCCCTTAATCAATGCGGAGTTTCATCCTCGATTTACATTAAAGATCCTTTAGATCTAAATGCGGAGCAAACATTCGCCAATCAATCCAAGGATTTTAATCCTGATTCAATTCTCACAATTGTTAGGACAGGCGGCCAGGTCATAATAAGCGACGGTGGCAATAACGCCAATTTTGATGTGATGATGCGACTTAGTAAGTTAGCCCCCAAATCTGAGATTTGGACCGCCAAACTAGACGTTAGAGTATTGACACAGAATTTATTTACTGATGATGTGAAATCCGGTGAAAGACTTGGACAACAGTTTTTTGAAGCAATGAAAAAAGATCGTGTTTTGTGCCGAGGCGATTGACGGTTTTTAGATGCCTTATTATTCCAAGAAAATTAATAAAGTAAATTCAGTTAAATGATTGCGTTTTAATGCAATGTTAATTTGCCTGCGATTATGGCTGCTAAAAAGCTGACTTAACTGATAGGATCTTGAGTTTATAAAGCCCCAGTTAACCATTAAGAAGCTGCATACTTTTAATTTATAGGCTATTTAAAATATGAATCGATTTATTAAAGTGATATTTTTTATTGCTTCTGCTTACTGTAACTTGGCCATTGGGCAAATTGAAGCTCCAAAAGATTCAGTTTCACAGATTGCAGAACAGCCCTCTGCTGCGCCAGAATTTACAACGATTAATGTTTGCAGGCCAGGTGCGCTGACTAAAATGTTTTCAAATCTTGACTTCTACTTAAATGGCAAAAGTGTTGGTGAAATCAAAAATAAAACTACCGGTTCTTTTAAATTGCGATTGGGTGATAAGTTTAAAATTGGACAAGAATCAAGTATTCTGATGGCACGATATTATGATGATTTCGCCCTATTTGGCACTGCAACTGAGCCAAGTGAGATTTATGTTGTTCTCCGCGTAAAGTCCAACTTAAGCGATGCATTAGTACAAACCTTTGGTGGTGCATTGGTGCTGGGTGCAGCCAAGTCCTTTGAAAGTGGAAATTCAAAGAATTGGGATGCTGAAGTGGTAGACAAAGAAAAATTTGTGGCTGCTTGTACTTTTAATTAAGTGCGGGTTTAAGCTTTTATCACGCCTCTCTTAATTAATCACATTCCATCAAAGCAACTAAGCCCGCATTTTCAGCGGGCTTGAATCTAGCAGGGCCTTTGATCCTCAGCCACTAGCTCGGCACCTGACCCCCTTGCGCCAAGCCCGCCATCATTACGCTGTGGTTGTAGTCCCGCAGTGACCCACGGGCACGGATGGCCAAACTCTCCAGTGTCGTTTCAGTCACGACACCAGTGCCCACTCCCAGACCCCGAAGAATGTTCTCTCCCAACGGCAAATAGGCCGCAGGCGAAGTGATCTGATTCATCTCCACAAGGTGGCAGCGATTCACAATGCCTGTATCTATCCTGCTGAGATAGTTGGTGGTGAAGAAAAACATGCACCGCTTCAAATCCATGGTGGAGCGCAGACTCTGCT
>CAITID010000245.1 GCA_903892335.1 uncultured Actinomycetes bacterium | reverse complement strand
CTCACGCGGCTCACTTTGTGATTCAAATTGTGAAATTGCTGCAGCTAAATCTCGCTCATCAGAGGTGCGCTGACTTGTAGCTTCAGTAATTGATGATGCAAGTCGCTCAATTTCACCTTGCGCGCTCTTAACATTCTGGCCTGCAACTGCCATCTGCTCTGCTAAACCATTCATTCGAGCATCAGATTCGTTTAACTTTGCCAGGACTTGATCATAGTGTGATTGATTTTGCGTGATCTGATCTTGGGCAGAAGTTATTTCAAACTTAATCCGGTCACAATCAGCAGATAATTTACTAGCTTCACTTTCAGAATCTGTGGTTAGTGATTCGATCTTTGCTATTAACTCAGCATTTGCCGAACCACGAACTAGTTCAATAATCTCTTTAAAGGCTGATAGGCGACCAAGGGATCCGGCGCGTAATTTTTCGGCAGCATCTTGCCGCTCTTTAACCTGGTCAAAAAACTTTTGCGCACTTGCTAATTCATTTTTAGCATTTTCAAATTGGGAGTCAAGGCCAGTCTCTGATGCACCAACGCTTGCAATCTGGGTTTCAAGTATTGCAAAATCTTCTTGAAAACCTTTTAATCTGGAGTTAGCTTCATTAAGGGCTGTGGTCAATCGAGTTACTTCAGCATTGGTAGCATCAATTCTCGACTTCAAACCATTTATATGTCCTTCTTGTCTTGCTGTTCCTTCGCGCTGATCTGCAATGGCTCGAAGTGATGCTGATACAGAACTCTCCTCTAATGAGAGTTTGTCTTCAATCTCTTTTAGTGCTGTTGTATCAAGTGATAATTGTGATTTTGCTGCATTTAATTCACGTTCAAATCCTTGTTGTTGCTCGCGCAGAATTTGTGCTTCGGCATCTAGTGCTTCTGGATCGCGACCCGCAGATCTAGCCTCCTCCGCCTCCTCTGATAAAAATCGTGCACGCTCTGAAGATAAATTTTGTACGCCACGAAACTTCTCACGTTGGGCGGTTAATCTATAAAAATTCTCTTGTGCTTTAACTAGAAGTGGATTCTCAGTTGCTGAATTCAGATCTAGCTGTTCCTCGCGCAACCTGATGCCCTCTAACTCAGCTTCGACAATCTCTTTGCGAGCGCGCAATGAGTTCTCATCCGCCTCCTCCACACTAAAGGAGTTCCGTAGAGTTATTAAGTCATCGGCCAATAGCCGCAGCTTTGCATCACGCACATCAGATTGAATCACTGATGCTTTGCGGGCTACCTCTGCTTGTTTACCAAGTGGCTTTAATTGTCTGCGTAATTCAACTGTTAGATCTTGAATACGCGCCAGATTTGTTTGCATCGAATCTAATTTTCGTATCGCCTTCTCTTTGCGCTTTCGATGCTTAAGCACACCGGCTGCTTCTTCAATAAAGGCCCGGCGCTCCTCTGGGTTTGCCAGCAAGATTGCATCTAACTGACCTTGACCCACAATCACATGCATTTCTCGACCAATACCACTATCACTTAGTAACTCTTGAATATCAAGTAATCTTGTTGTCTCACCATTTAATAGATACTCCGATGAGCCATTGCGAAATAGCACACGAGTAATTGTTACTTCGGCAAAATCAATTGGTAGAACACCATCGGCATTATCAATAGTTACTGAAACCTCAGCGCGACCAAGCGGTGCTCGCCCGCTAGTGCCGGCGAAAATTACATCTTCCATCTTTCCACCACGTAATGATTTAGCGCCTTGCTCTCCCATTACCCAGGAGAGGGCATCAACGACATTTGATTTACCGGAGCCATTTGGGCCAACCACGCAGGTGATGCCAGGTTCAAAATTTAAGGTGGTTGAAGAGGCAAAGGATTTGAATCCCTTTAGGTTCATACTCTTCAAATACATAGGCGCAACCTATCCAAAAACTGCTCGAAATTACCGCTTCTTACCGCTGGCAACGCTGACAAAGATGTGAAGAACGATTAGCAAAGGCAATTCTGGCGATGGCACTGCCACATCTAGGGCATGGCTCACCCTCCTGGCCATACACAGCTAGTGATCTCTCAAAGTATCCACTCTCGCCATTGACATTTTTATACTGCTCATCAAATGAGGTACCACCGGCGCTAATTGCCTCCTGCATAACCTGCATCGCGCAATTAATCACTCGCTTTATCTCAGCCTTACTTAAATCCTCACAAATAATCTCTGGATGAATCTTGCTTCGCCAAAGCGCCTCATCGGCATAAATATTTCCGATCCCGCTAATAATCTCCTGATTTAACAATGTTGGTTTAATTGCAGTTCTTCGCCCTTTAATCTTTGTAACCACCGCTTGAATATCAAAGCCAGACTCAAAGGGATCTAATGCAATGTGCGATACCGAGCTTGGCACATCACCCACATACTCTTCAATACTGACCCAGCCAAAGGTGCGTTGATCAACAAATCTAATTTGATTACCGCACTTTGCAAATCTACCCGCTGATAAAGAAAACTCTGCTCGCAAGTGCTTATGTGCTCTGCTCACTGCTGGCTGCACAAGTAGTTGCCCACTCATTCCAAGATGCACAACTAAGCAGATAGGTCGATCTAATTGAAGCCAGAGAAATTTTCCGCGCCGATTAACATCAAGAATTTTGCTGCCAATTAAGGCTGAAACTGGCGCGATTGATGCTGGCTTAAGCGCCCTGGGGTGAAAGGTGGCTGCACTTAAAATCTTTTTACCAATTACATACTTGGCAAGTCCTGCTCTTACCGTTTCAACCTCTGGTAATTCAGGCATTTAAAATCTTTACTTGCTGCGGCTTGCTAACTACTCATGAGCTATTTTTGCGGCCGCCTGCTCCGCTTCTCGCTTGCTCTTACCTACACCTGGTGGAAACCGTTCACCGCTTAAAATTGCAATCGCGGTAAAACTCTTATCGTGATCTGGTCCTGACTCACCGATCTCAT
>CAITID010000244.1 GCA_903892335.1 uncultured Actinomycetes bacterium | reverse complement strand
TTGGCGGCTTTGGTAAAGGCTAAGCCAAATAATTCATCAACTGCAACAAAGATTTCATACTTATCGATATCTGAAATCTCATTAGATTTTTCAATATCGCGTAATTTCTGCATCGCCCGCGGGGTATCTAAATCTGTGCAAAAGTTTTGAACAATTTCATCTACCTGCTTTTTTACAACCATAGGCTTTGAAATGCCCTTAGTTGACCATTGCGCAATCTTGCTGCGCCAGCGTTCTAATAATGCGTTAGCGGTGGTAATACTTTGCCAAGTTAAATCCATTTGGCTTCGGTATCTATTTTCGAGGAAGCATAAGCGAAGTGAGAGTGGATCTAAGTTTTTATCAATTAAATCTTTAACCAACACCACATTACCGGCGCTCTTAGACATTTTGCGACCTTCAAATAGTAAATGCTCACCATGCACCCATACCGCAACAGCTTCACTATCGATTGCCGCATTTGATTGTGCTCTCTCATTCTCATGGTGTGGAAAGCGCAGATCAATTCCGCCAAGGTGCAGATCAACGTAATCATTTAAAAACTTAAGTGACATTGCCGAACACTCGATGTGCCAACCTGGAAATCCATCCCCCCATGGTGATGGCCAAATCATTTGAGTTCGCCTAGCCGCTGCTTTCCATAATGCCCAGTCTGCGTGAAACTTTTTTGCACCATCCTCAGTCAGATCAAATCTATGGCCTGGCTTTAGCGCTGTCAAACGATTTCCACTAATGGCGCCATATGATTCAAAAGATTGGGCGGAGAAGTAAACACAATTATCTTCAGCCAAATAAGCATGACCTTTAGCAATTAATTTCGTAATTAGCTCAATCATTAGATCAATGGAATCACTGGCCTTTGGATATAAATCTGCGGGTGTGATATTTAAATACTTTAAGTCTTGATGAAACTTTGCTTCATAAATTTTTGCAACCTCAAATGGATCTTTTGCCTCTAATTTGGCCTGCGCTAACATTTTATCTTCGGTAAAATCCTCTGACATGTGCCCAACATCAGTGATATTTTGAATGAAATTAACTTTATAACCAAGAAAATTACTTAATCTAATTAAGATATCGCCCAATAAAAAGGTGCGCATATTTCCAACATGAGCATCTCGGTATACGGTGGGACCGCATCCATAAATTCTGAGTGCTCTATCATCGCTAATTGATAGGTATTGGTTCGCCCTTGACTTAGTATCAAAAACTTGAATATTTGTCTTTATCATTTTGGCGGAACAATCTTCCATAGTGCGATTAAGTGCGGATCAAAGCTAACCAAGGAGCCATCCTTTTTTCTCACCTGTGTCAGGGTTTCTAAGGTGCCCAGTAGATCACGAAAGCCGCCTTCTGGATCGTGTAATCGGATGCTTACTCGTTGGCCTATGTGAGCCGCTGATGGCTGCATCTTGCTCCTTCAACTAAAGTATGAGGCCTACTGGCGATATTGTGTATCTTACTGGTACTGAAATTAGTGTTCACGAGTGAAAGGCGCACATGACTTACATAATTGCTCAACCATGTGTTGATGTGAAGGATAAATCTTGTATTGAAGAGTGCCCAGTTGATTGTATTTATGAGGGTGATCGCATGCTTTATATCCAACCTGACGAGTGCGTTGATTGCGGAGCATGTGAGCCAGTATGTCCAGTTGAAGCAATTTATTATGAAGATGATGTGCCATCACAATGGAAAGAGTTCAGCGAAGTTAACAGTAAATTCTTTGTCGAGATTGGTTCACCTGGTGGAGCTGCCAAGATGGGCGCCGTAGGTACTGATCATGCAACAGTTGCTGCGCTACCTCCACAAGCAAAGTAGAACTCCCTGAATCTTCCAGATTTTCCCTGGGACTTACTTGCACCCTACGGTGAAAAAGCAAAGAAGTATTCAGCGGGCTTTATTGATTTATCTCAAGGAACACCAGTTGATGACACACCAGAATTTATCCAAGCAGAGTTTATAAAAGCGGCAAACTCACCAAGTTATCCGCTAACTGCCGGCACACCAGAGCTTCGAGCCGGCATTATCAAATGGGCGAAGTTAAATTTAGGAGTAACTGGTGACTTTGATGTATTACCAATTATTGGTTCAAAAGAGTTAGTTGCTTGGCTGCCAACATTTTTAGAGTCGGAGATGGTGCTTTATCCAGAGGTGGCATACCCAACATATTTAGTAGGAAGTAAAATCTCTAAAAGTAAATCACAGGCAGTTGCAATCGATGCCACAACTTGGCCCGCTGCTGATTTAGCTTGGATTAACTCACCATCTAATCCAACTGGGCAGGTCCAAAGTGCGGCGCAGCTACAAGCGGTTATTAACTGGGGCCGGCGCCATAATGCAGTAATTGCAAGTGATGAGTGCTACCTAAGCTTTGCCAAAGATGCTCAATCAATCTTGTCGGTAGCAAATGGGGATAATACAAATTTGTTAGCGGTTCACTCACTTTCAAAGCGATCAAATCTTGCTGGCTATCGCGCAGCTTTTATTGTTGGAGATCCATTACTAATTGCCAAGATTCGCCAGATCAGAAAGCATGCTGGAATGATGGTGCCACTTCCAGTTCAAAAGGCGATGTTAATCGCGTTATCAGATGAGGCTCATGTGCAGGAGCAAGCAAAGCGCTATCAAAACCGCCGTGAGATATTAAGAAAAGCCTTAGAAAACTCTGGCTTTACGATTGAACATAGCGAAGCTGGCCTTTACATCTGGTGCACTCGCAATGAGGATTGCTGGCAGAGTGTTGATTGGTTCGCTCAGTT
>CAITID010000243.1 GCA_903892335.1 uncultured Actinomycetes bacterium | reverse complement strand
TTTTTATATTTTGCCTTCAGATCCAGCACGGCTTGCTTGTGGAAAATCATGTACCCCAGAGCTGATGCAGCGAATCAAGGTTGCACTAGAAATTGACCAACCATTACAGGTTCAATACGCTCGATTCATTAAAGGAATTTTTGTTGGGCGAACATACTTAAAGGGCACAGAAGCAGAGCTGCAATGTGGCGCTCCATGTCTTGGTTACTCATACCAAACAGATCAACCAGTTACCTCTTTATTAATGGATCGCCTGCCCGCAACACTTTCAATTGCCGCAGGTGCCTCAGTTCTATGGTTATTAGTTGGCCTATCTAGTGGAATAGTTTCAGCACTTCGCCGCGGAACTATGGTTGATAAGTTTTCCCAAGGTGTAGCACTTGGTGCTGCCTCGCTGCAGATTTACTTCGTCGGTTTAATTTTACAATTTATATTTGTGGATAAATTAGCGTGGCTGCCGATGCCGGGCTATACCTCTCCATTTGAGTACCCACTTGATTGGGCAAAACAAATGGCACTTCCTTGGATCACCTTGGCATTTTTACTCTCTGCAATTTATTCACGCCTAACCCGTGCTGGCATGATCGAGGTCATGAGTGAGGATTATGTAAGAACAGCACGCGCAAAAGGCTTATCTGAGCGATCTGTAAATATGAAGCATGTTTTGCGTGGTGCAATTACCCCAATTGTTACCGTCTTTGGTTTAGATCTTGGCGCTCTCCTTGGTGGCGCAGTAATTACCGAGTACGTATTCAATGTTCCAGGGTTAGGTAAATTATCAACTGAAGCTGTTTCAAACTTAGATATTCCAGTAGTTACCGGAACTGTTTTGTTTGCTGCATTTTTTGTAATTACCGCAAATATTATTGTGGATTTGCTTTACGCAGCACTTGATCCAAAGGTGCGTTTAAATTGAGTAACTTCTTAGAGGTCAAAGATTTATCAGTTCGCTTCAACACTGAAGATGGTGTTGTTCAAGCGGTAGATAAACTCTCATTTTCAGTTGAAAAGGGTAAGACTCTTGGCATCGTTGGTGAATCTGGTTCAGGTAAATCAGTAACCAGCCTTGCGATTATGGGTTTGCATAAAGGATCTCGCGCTGCTGTAACTGGCAATATTTTGGTTGAAGGACAAGATGTAAATGCTATGAGTGAGGCGCAGGTGCGAAAGCTTCGCGGTAAATCAATGGCGATGATCTTTCAAGACGCACTCGCTGCAATGCATCCTTACTACACAATTGGAAATCAAATCGCTGAGGCCTACCAGGTTCATAACAAGGTTTCAAAGGGTGAAGCTAAAAAGCGCGCAATTGAAATGCTTGATCGAGTTGGAATTCCGGAGCCACAAAAGCGGGTAGGAGATTACCCTCACCAGTTCTCCGGTGGAATGCGCCAGCGGGCAATGATTGCAATGGCACTTTCTTGTAATCCATCATTGTTAATTGCAGATGAGCCAACTACGGCACTTGATGTAACGGTGCAGGCACAAATCCTTGAATTACTTAGAGATCTACAAAAAGAGTTTGGTACCGCAATTATTTTAATTACTCATGATTTAGGCGTGGTTGCAGAAACAGCTGATGATATTTTGTTGATGTATGCCGGAAAGGCGATCGAGTACGGAACTGTGCGTGATGTGCTGCAAAAGCCACAACATCCTTATGGCTGGGGCTTATTAACCTCAATTCCAAGACTTACTGGAGATCCAGATAAGAAGTTATTAGCAATTCCAGGTTCTCCGCCCTCTTTGATCTCGGTGCCATCAGGATGTGCCTTTAATCCACGTTGCACATATGTTTCCCAAGTTGGTACTGCTTGTTCTGCATCAATTCCAGAGTTGCTGCCAGTTTCTGCTGGCGCCCATCACTTAGTGCGTTGTCACTTAGATGTTAAAACCCGTGAAGATATCTTTAAGAATCAGGTGGCACCAAATCTATGAGTACCATCCTTAAAGTAGAGGGATTAACCAAACACTTTCCCGGAAATAAAAATGGCTTGTTTGGTAAGCGCGATCTAGTTCAAGCAGTAGATGGTGTTTCATTTGAGATTGCAGCAGGTGAAGCGGTTGGACTAGTCGGTGAGTCTGGTTGCGGTAAATCTACAACTGGTCGATTAATTACTAGATTGCTAGAGCCAACGGCTGGAAAAATTGAGTTTCAAGGACAAGACATAACTAAGCTTTCAAATTCACAGATGAGGCCAATTCGAGCTGATCTGCAGATGATCTTCCAAGATCCATACGCATCGCTTAATCCACGTCATACCGTTGGCACAATTGTTGGCACACCATTTAAAATTGCTGGGCAAGAGCCAGTCGGTGGCACTAAAAAGCGAGTCCAAGAGTTACTAGAAATTGTTGGGTTAAACCCAGAGCACTACAACCGATACCCACATGAGTTCTCCGGCGGACAGCGCCAACGTATTGGTATTGCCCGCGCCCTAGCCCTTCGCCCTAAGTTGATTGTGGCCGATGAGCCAGTCTCAGCACTTGATGTTTCTATTCAGGCCCAGGTAATTAACCTGATGAAGGATCTGCAAAAAGAGTTTGGCTTAGCCTTTATTTTTATTGCTCATGATTTAGCGGTGGTTCGCCACTTCGCCCAGCGAGTAGCGGTTATGTATTTGGGAAATATAGTTGAAATTGCCGATCGCGATAGCTTGTATGCAAACCCAAAGCACCCCTACACAAAAGCCTTGCTTTCAGCAGTACCTGAGGCAGATCCAGATGCAGTTGGCGCTCGCGAGCGCATCCGCTTAACTGGTGATGTGCCAAACCCAATTAATCCACCATCTGGTTGCAGATTCCGCACCCGTTGCTGGAAGGCCCAAGAGGTATGCGCAACTACAGCGCCAGCATTGCTACAAGTTGGCAAATCAAATGTTGCTTGCCACTTCCCAGAAAACTAGTTAATTACCAAATCCGAACGCGTTGATCAGCTGGCATAAAGGCCTTGTCAGATTCTTTAACATCAAAGGCTTCATAGAACTCAGTTAAATTAGCAATTACTTGATTGCAACGAAATTCATCCGGTGAGTGTGGATCAGTTGCGATCCGACGGCGAACCTCTTCTGGTCGATACTTACCCCGCCAAGATTGCGCCCAGCCCATGAAAAATCTTTGGGGCCCGCTATAGCCATCAATTACTGGCGCCTCTTTGCCAGCTAGTGAAATTTCATAGGCCTTATAAGCAATGGTTAGGCCGCCAAGATCGCCAATGTTTTCACCAATGGTAAGTGCGCCATTTACCTTCACATCAGGGGCAGCAGATGGGGATAACTGGTCATACTGCTTTATTAATTGATCAGCCCGCTTTTCAAACTCGGTCCGATCTGAATCACTCCACCAATTTTGCAGATTGCCATCTCCATCATATTTAGAGCCCTGATCATCAAAGCCATGGCCAATCTCATG
>CAITID010000242.1 GCA_903892335.1 uncultured Actinomycetes bacterium | reverse complement strand
TGAACGTGAACCTGATGGGAAGTATTTCTCTGGCTCGCCAGCATCCCAAGTCTTTGTTAATCCTGGGTTTGTGTTGGCGTTAGAGATCATAAGCATTGGACCATCTGGAGCTTGGTTAACAATTGGAGCAATAATCTTTGCGCAACCTGAGTTGTAAGTTCCCATGATGGCAACTTCATTCTTGTTTGCTACGTGCTCTTGTGCGTTAGCTGCACACTTTGCATCATCCCAAGAACCCTTGGCTGCTGTTGCATTGTCGTACGACTTGAACTCAAGCTCGTATGTTCCAGCTTTGTAACCTTGTTGTTCAAGGTAAAGCTCGATTGCTTTATTTGTTGAATCATTTGAATCAAATGCTGATCCTTGTAGAGGTAGATCAGTTGAAATGATCAACTTGTTTGAAGAGCTGCAACCAGATAGCGCTGTAGCTGCAATTGCAGCAACCGCTAAACTGATAACAATCTTTGACAGTTTTTTCATTGGTACCTTTCTGTTTGTCTTCCTGTTCATATATCCCGGGACAGGGAGGTGGAAAGGGTAATAGGGCCAGCGTGGTGAAATCAACATGAGGGTGGGTAGTCCCCAAATTACGAGATATATCCTCGCTTAACCTGACCTTTTATTACTGAAACGTTATTTATCTGGTGCCAGCTCTGGATTTATAACCGCCTGGGCAACCTCATTCATTGAGATTCTTCGGTCCATCGCAGTCTTTTGAATCCAAGAAAATGCCTGTGGCTCTGTGAGATTTAAAGCTTTCATTAAAATTCCCTTTGCGCGGTCAATTAATTTACGGGTTTCAAGTCGCTCATAGATGTCTGCAACTTCTTCTTCTAGAGATTTCATCTGACGATGTCTACTAATTGCAATCTCAATTGCAGGAATTAGATCATTTATTGAAAAAGGCTTAACAACATAAGCCATCACACCTGCATCGCGGGCCCGATCTACTAATTCGCGTTGACTAAAAGCAGTTAACATTAAAACTGGAGCTACTGAAATTATCTCCTCAGCCGCGGTGATGCCATCAACTTCTGGCATTTTTACATCAAGAATTGCTAGGTCAGGCTTATGTAATTTTGCTAATTCAATTGCAACGGCGCCATTGTCGGCTTGTGCAATCACCTCATAGCCCGCTTCAGTTAACATCTCAACTAGGTCGAGTCGAATAATCGTTTCATCCTCGGCAACTAGGATGCGAATCTTTTGGGATGTATTATTAGTGCTCATGTGCCTCGAGTCGGATTCGAACCGACACTATACGGTTTTTGAGACCGTCCTCTCTACCGTTGGAGTACCGAGGCGAAAGTGAAAGTTTAAGGCAGTTGGTACTTTATTAAAAATTACTTTCGGTAGGCGGGTGCGGCGCCACTTACAGCATCACCGATTTTGTGAACTCGCATCGCATTAATTGAGCCTGGAATTCCTGGCGGTGAGCCTGCAACAATTAATACTAAATCCCCTATCTTCACCCGCTTTGATTCAATTAATAAGGTATCAACCTGCATAACCATTTCATCGGTGTGATTAACCGCGGCGGTTAACATTGGCTCAACACCCCAAGATAGTGAAAGCCGGTTATAGGTTCCATTATCTGGTGTCATTGCCAGCATCGGAATTGGTGAACGCAGGCGCGACATTCTTCTAGCCGAATCACCACTTTGGGTAAATGCCACCAAGATTTTTGCGCCAACAATTAAGCCAACCTCTGTTGCCGCCTTAGTAATAGCACCACCCTTTGTTGCAGGTGAGTGTTTTAATGGTGGGATCTGATCCAATGCAACATTTTCTGTGTGTTCGATTATTCGCGCCATAGTCTGAACAGTCTCAATTGGAAACGCGCCAACGGATGTTTCACCCGATAACATCAAAGCATCGGCGCCATCTAATACTGCATTTGCGCAATCCGTAGCTTCTGCTCTAGTTGGCCGTGAGTTTGAAATCATTGAGTCAAGCATTTGAGTTGCCACAATTACCGGCTTAGCACTTTCGCGGGCCAAAGTGATGCATCGCTTTTGAACCATAGGAACTTCCTCAATTGGCAGCTCTAC
>CAITID010000241.1 GCA_903892335.1 uncultured Actinomycetes bacterium | reverse complement strand
GCTAAATTAGCTAAACAATACTTCCAATACGGTAGATGGCGCAGAGCTGTAAGTAGATCACATCCTGGAACTATTAACTTTAGGTACTTAGCGCCACCAGTTGCATTACTACTGAATCTAATCTCACTTTTACTGGGTGGGTTTGTTAATTCACTCTTTTTTATTCCAGCAACGATTTACCTAACCTTGATAATTATTGGTGGCGCAATTGTAGGAAAAACCTTTTCACAAAGATTAAGACTGCCTTCAGTTTTTCTAACTATGCATATGGCGTGGGGATTGGGCTTTTTAAGCAGCCCACCAAACTTACTTAAAGATTAGTTTGAATGCAGAACGGAGTTTAAACCGCCCCAACTTCCACTCTTAGGCAGCGCCTCTAGTGCACCACTTTGTGAGTTGCGACGAAAGAGCAGATTGTTTGCACCACTTAGCTCTTTTGCCTTCACTGTTTTTCCATCAGGTAGTGAGATTTTTGAGCCAGCGGTTATATAAGCACCCGCTTCAACTACACAATCATCACCTAATGAAATTCCGATACCAGAGTTTGCGCCAAGTAAAGTTCGTTGCCCAATTGAAATAATCTCTTTGCCACCACCACTTAGTGTTCCCATAATTGATGCACCGCCGCCAATATCGCTGCCATCACCAACAACTACGCCAGCGCTAATTCGCCCCTCCACCATTGATTTTCCTAAGGTGCCGGCATTGAAATTAACAAAACCTTCATGCATCACAGTTGTGCCAGCTGAAAGATAGGCACCTAACCGAACTCGATCACCATCGGCAATGCGCACACCTTCTGGAATTACATAATCAATCATTCTAGGAAACTTATCAACGCCATACACAACTAGATTTTCATACTTTGCTCGCAGGCGTGGCTGCACCTCATTAAAAGTTGCTACTTCACAAGGGCCAACTGAGCTCCAAACTAAGTTTGGCAAGATATTAAATATGCCTTCTAGATTTAAGCCATGTGGCTTGATGATGCGATGAGAGAGTAGTTGTAGGCGCAAGTAAACATCTGCCACATCTTTAGCGGGTTTACTTAGATCAATTTCAATACTTAAATTAATTCGTTTAACTTTTCTAATCTCATCTGTTGTTAACAGCTCTGGATACTTATCCGTACCACTTTTACTCCCAAGGCCCAATGTGTGAAACCAGCACTCGAGTATTTGGCCCGCTTCATTTTGGCTAGCAATGCCAATTCCAAATGCAGATTGTTGTGCTGAACTGGCTGCGCTCATAGGACAAAGGTATCAAAATTCAACAAAGGTTATAGACTAATTAAATGCGTGTAAGTGTTTATTGCTCATCTGCGAAAGATATTCCACAACATTCATTGGATCTTGCCTTTGAAGTTGGAGTTGCAATCGGTAAAGCCGGATGGGAATTAGTTTGGGGCGGCGGCAAAGCGTCAATGATGGGAAAGGTTGCCGAAGGCGCCAGATCAGTTGGAGCCATCACTGTTGGTGTTATTCCACAATCCTTAAGAAATGTAGAGTTCGAAGACGAGGCTGCTCACCAGATGCATGTCGTCAGTGACATGCGAAGCCGGAAAGCAAAGTTAGAGGAGCTCTCTGATGCCTTCATCGCACTGCCTGGTGGAATTGGAACGTTAGAGGAATTTTTTGAAATTTGGGTTGGCCGCTACCTTAAATTTCATAACAAACCAATTGCAGTTTGTGATCCGACTGGAATATATAAACCTTTACAAACCGCACTTGATCATCTAGCACAGCAAAATTTTATGAAGCCAGGACAGGCTGAGCTAGTTACTTGGTGCACCGATGTTCCAAGTGCGATTCGTGCGATCTCACCTAAGATGGCATAGCGATAGGGCGGTTATGAAAAATAGAAATAGATTAGCTTTATCAGTTGAGATAGATCAGCCAGTTAAAGTTGTTTGGAAACATTTAGTTGATTGGCGCTTACAAAGTGATTGGATGCTACAAACCAAGGTTTGGTCAGAGCTTGATCAAGATCGAACCGTTAAAAATGGCAAAGGTGTTTTAATATTTGCATTCACTGGATTATTTCCAAAGCTATACCCAAAGTTAAAGTTAGGCATTTTAGATACTATGGAGATTACAAACTGGCATCCGCCTTACGAGTGCGATGTTCTTCATATTGGTCGAATTATTAGAGGCACTGGTAGCTTCGAATTAGTAAGCAATAAAAAGCGTAAAAAGGATGGGACTATCTTTAATTGGAGTGAGGAAATCATCGCCCCAGCAATATTCGTAGCAATTCTTAAGCCTTTTATTCTCTTGGGCGTGCGTATCTCCTTACGCAGATTTGCTCGCTTAGTCGAGAGAAGTGCTCGCTAGCAGTAATCTTTACCTGTGTCTGAAGAACTGCCTGCAAAGAAAAGCATCGCTGAAATTCTGGAAAGCTTGCCAGAAGAAGAGCGATTGATTTTGACGATGCATTATGTTTATCAAGTAAGCACCGCTGAAATTGCCGGCAAACTTCAAGTTCCAGAACGCGCAGTCTTATCCGTAATTGCAAGTGGAAGATCCCGCTTAATTTCATCCATTTTTTAGTTAATCCTTACTCAATTTCCCACATCCAGCCGGATAAGGGATAATTACGTCCCTGAACGCACCGGCTTTTCAGTAGGGGAGATTCGTAAATGGCTGCAATGAAACCACGTACTGGAGATGGACCTATGGAGGTCACAAAAGAGGCCAGGTCAATGGTTATGCGAATTCCACTAGAAGGTGGCGGCCGATTAGTTGTTGAATTAAATGTAGAAGAGGCAACAAATTTAGGAAATGTGCTTCAAGCAGCAGTAGCACTAGTTAAAAAATAAAACATCTCTGAAGTTATCTTTAAGAGATGCCGACCAAATTGAGTAGCAAAATCATAGATTTCTATCCCGCTGTTTCCTGCATAAATCTTAAGAATGAGAAGCTTTTTGCAGATGTAACCGCCGTGGCAATACCGGTTGGCACAGATGAAAAACCAAAGATTGCAAAAACTGCCCTAGTGAAGAATTTAACCACTTTTACAAATATTGATTTAAATATTGAATTAGCTAATTGGCCAGAGTTCACTGCAAAAGCTGGTGAAATAATTGAAATTCCATTATCGGTTGGGAAATTAACTCGTATTTATTTAGTTGGCATAGGCGAAGCTAATTTAGAAGATATTCGAAAAGCTAGTGCGTCCTTGAGCAGAAAAGTAAAGGGAACGGATGCGAAGGTGCTATCTGCCCTAGTCGAAGGAAAAGATCTAGTTGAAACGAATGTGGCTGCTTTGGTGCTTGCTAATTATCAATTCAATATGAAGTCAGAGAAAAAATTAAAGCGGCCGACCTTTCTTGTTTATGGAGATTTCAAAAATGAAGTAGAACGTGCCAGCATTTTTGCAAAGGCAACTTGGCGAACCAGAGATTTAATCCACACCCCATCAAATATTAAGAATCCGCTTTGGCTGGCAAATCAGGCTAAATCCATGGTTGCTGCTAGCAAGAATTCAGCTTTAACAATAAAAATTAAATCAGGTGCAGCACTGAAAGAGTTTGGCGGCTTACTTGCTGTTGGAAACTCATCACCAAAACCTGGCCCAAGATTAATTGAAATTTCCTATTCACCAAAGGGCTCATCAAATTGGTCGCATGTAGTTATGGTCGGTAAAGGAATTACCTTTGATACCGGTGGTGTTTCATTAAAGCGACCATATGAATTTATGATCGGGATGAAGAGTGATATGGCGGGAGCTGCTGCAATTCTTTCAGCAACGATTGCGATGGCAGAGTTAAAGCCTAAGGTGAAAATTACCGCCTTGTTAATGTGTGCGGAGAACGCACTTAGTGGTACCGCACAGCGGCCCTCTGATGTGATTAAACATTACGGTGGAACAACTGTTGAAGTTATTAACACCGATGCTGAAGGTCGTTTAGTTTTAGCTGACGGTTTAGCTTATGCAGATGAAGAATTAGATCCAGATTACCTAATTGATGTTGCCACTTTAACTGGGGCCGCCACTTTAGGATTAGGGCGCCAATACGCTGCGATGTACACCAGAGATAGCGCACTGGCTAAAAAAATTCATGTGATTGGAAATAATGTTGGTGAAAAAGTTTGGCATATGCCGTTGATCGATGATTATGAAGTTGCGTTAGAAAGTGATATCGCAGATTTAAATCACACCGCTGATAAATATGATTTCTCCGCCGGATCAGTCACCGCCGCATTATTCTTAGAAAAATTCGTAGGAAAGCGTAAATGGGTGCACTTTGATATCGCTGGCACCGGCAGGTCTGAAGTTGATGCTGGTGAGAACATTAAAGGTGGCACAGGATTTGCAACCCGTTTACTAATTGGTTGGCTGGATTCAATTTGAACAACTTCATTCCTGCCCG
>CAITID010000240.1 GCA_903892335.1 uncultured Actinomycetes bacterium | reverse complement strand
ATCCTTTGATCAACTAATGCATAATCGAATTTGAGATTTGGCAGATGCTTTAGCACAAATTGCAGATGCTCTGTTAAGGATGATCCGGCATACTCCTCTGAAGTTGTTGGATCAGGGAGATTAAAAATCAATATCTTTTTGCCTTTTGCTGAACTAATGGCAGCTGCTTGTTCTTTTAGTAAGAAATGAGGCATCACACTTGATAACCAAGAACCTGGTCCAACAGTTATCCAATCGGCTTCTTCAATTGCAGTAATTGCCTCCGGTGTGGCCTTTGGAGATTCTGGAATGATCCGAAGCTTTGATACTTCACCTTTTGCTGCTGCTACTTGAACTTGCCCTTGAATTTTTTTGCTCACACCAGATTCTTCAAGTGTTGCTTCAATATCTAAGGGTTCAAGTGCCATTGGTAGAACTCTGCCAACGACTTGTAATAAATCTCCTACTCGAGCTAAGCCTTTAACTGGATCGCCATCTCTATCCCAAAGCGCCGTTAAAAGAAGATTTCCAATTGCATGATTGTCCATTGGTCCTTCACTTGTAAATCGATACTGCATAATCGCAGCCCAACTTCTTCCCCATTCATCATCACTACACAAAGCAGCTAAAGCCATTCGAAGATCTCCCGGTGGAAGAGAATTAAATTCTTCACGCAATCGCCCAGATGAGCCACCATTATCCGCAACCGTCACAATTGCTGTTACATCTTTAGTCACATTGCGCATGGCCGACAGAGTTGCTGCTAAACCATGACCGCCACCTAGACAAACTACTTTCGGTTGATTCATTGGCTCTGCCTGGTATTCATTGCCTAGATCTCTCGGCCTAAGTCGCGGTGCAGGGCCTTGGTTTGAATATTTTTACCCTGCAGAAGCTTGTTAGCACTCAATCTTGTTTGCAGTTCCTGCGTGATTGCAACTGAGCGATGTTTACCGCCCGTGCAACCAATTGCAAGAGTTAAATACTTACGACCTTCTGCGATGAAGCCAGTTGCCATTGTTTCAAATAAAGATTGGTATCGAGATAAAAACTCCTGCACATTCTGTGAATTCAGTACCGCATCACTAACTGGCTTCTCAAGGCCCGTCATTGGTCGAAGCGCTAGATCCCAATGTGGATTGGCGATGAAACGGCAATCAACCACCAGGTCTGCATCAACTGGAATTCCATACTTATATCCAAAGGAGAGAATATTCACCTGTAAATCAACTGAATTATCCTCATGGAAATATTCTGCAATTTTCTTTTCTAATTGGTGAATATTTAAAGAGGATGAATCAATAACCAGATCAGCACTCTCGCGTACTTCACGAAGCCTTGAACGTTCCTTACTAATGCCATCAACAATTCGATCTGTTGCTTGCAACGGGTGCGGCCTCCGAGTTGACTCAAATCTACGTACTAAAGAGTCATCACTAGCATCTACAAAGAGTATTTTCCGGCCAACGCCCTGTTCAGCTATTTCAGCAAGTGAGCGAGTTAAATCATCAAAGAAAGCTCGTCCGCGAACATCGATTACAACTGCTATTTGTTTGACCGAGCCCTCAACTAAATCAATTAAGTTACCAAGTAATGCAGGTGGCAGATTATCAACAACATACCAGCCCAAATCTTCTAATGAATGAGCAACCGTTGAGCGACCAGCACCGCTCATACCGGTGATAATTAATAACTCAGTATCACTCTTCATGGCAATATCATGGTGGCTCTGTCAAGCATCTAAAATTTCACCCGTCTGCATATCAATTCGCTCACTTGCAAAAGATTCCGCCAGCGTTGCCATGATGGTATTTGCCATTTTCTCGCCAATTCCAGGGACTGCAGCTAATTCGGCCAAAGATGCCTTGCGAAGTGCGGTAACGGAACCAAAATTTTCAAGTAGCGCTTTACTGCGCACCTGACCCAATCCAGCCACTTCATCTAGTAATGATTCGAGCATCATCTTGGATCGCTTGCTCCTATGAAAGGTAATTGCAAATCTATGCGCTTCATCTCTGATCCGCTGAAACAGATATAACGCCTCACTGTGCCTTGGAAATATTATTGGTTCAGATGTGTTCGGTAAATAAACTTCTTCTAACCTTTTGGCCAAACCAACTAGTGCCACATCAGTGATTCCAAGTTCAGCAAAAGCTCGCGCTGCTGCGTTTACTTGACCCTTACCACCATCAACAATTACTAACTGTGGTGGATAAGCAAATCTAGGTTTGGCAGCTCCATCTATATCTGCCTGAACTTGATCAATGTCTTTCTCTGCTAGATATCTTTTAAACCTTCTAGTGATCACATGATGCATTGCCCTGGTGTCATCAAATCCAGCCTCATCATTAATTGAAAATCTGCGGTAATCACTCTTCTTAGCCTGGCCATCTTCAAAAACAACCATGGATGCGACCATATTTGTTCCCTGAATATTTGAAATATCAAAACACTCAATTCTAAGTGGAAGCTCAGCTAACTCCAGATACTCACTTATCTGGGTAAGTGCACTGCCGCTAACAGCTGCGTCATTAGCGCGTTTACTTAGATACTGAATCAATGCCTGGTGAGCATTTCGTTTAACCATTTGAACAATCTCTACTTTTTCACCGCGCTGTGGCTGTGTTAAAAGAACACTCTTGCCTTTCTTCTCACTTAGCCACAACGCTAACTCTTGGGCATCTTCTGGTAGTTGATCTACTAAAATTTCTGCTGGCGGTATGGCTTCATCATAAATTTTTCCTATCATGGCTGAAATAATTGACTCATCCTCTAGCAAATTAGCGCGGTCGATAATCCATGAGCGAGACCCAGTAATTCGCCCTGCTTGAATAATGAATTGCGACAATGAGGCGTGAGTTATATCTTCATGAATTGCTAAAACATGGGCATCAATTTTTTCATTTAAGAATCGGTCAGTGGATTCAAAGGCTTTGTTCAGTGCCCCCAATTGATCACGCAGTCTTGCCGCCTTTTCAAATTCTTCATTTTGAGCAGCCGTTAACATCTCAGTTTCAACTCGAAGCGCTATATCCTCCGGTGATTTTTCGAGAAATGTCACTAGATCATTAGCCAACTTTTTATGATCCGACTGCGAAATCCAATCCACACAAGGAGCCGCACACTTTCCGATATCCCCCATTAAGCATTGACGTTTTGCCCGCTTAGCGCTTTTAAAATTGGCTTCACTGCAGGTACGTACTGGATAAATCTTCATTAATGTTTCATATGTACTACGAAGCGCCCAAGCATGTGAATAAGGTCCAAAATATTTGATGCCCTTCACCTTCTTAGCCCGGGATATAAAAAGCCGAGGAAATTCTGCATTCAAATCAATTGCTAGAAATGGATAGGACTTATCATCCTTAAATTGGATATTAAAATCTGGGTTAAATTGTTTGATCCAGGTAAATTCCAGTTGCAGCGCTTCAACCTCTGTATTAACTAAGGTCCAATCAACTCGAACGGCTGTATGAACCATTCGCCTGGTTTTGGTTTGTAAATTACTGCCAAAGTATGAGTTAAGTCGATTCTTTATATTCTTGGCCTTGCCAACATAGATAACCTTGTCATTGGCATCGAAGAATCGGTAGACACCGGGATCAGTTGGAAGGTTACTTGGACGATAACTTTGTGGATCTGCCATTGAATTTACCTAGCTAAAACTTGCGCTAAATACTTTCCGGTGTAGCTCTTTGGATTCTTAGCAACTTCCTCTGGGCGACCTTCAGCAACAACCAAACCGCCACCAGAACCACCTTCTGGACCTAAATCTATAATCCAATCTGCAGACTTTATAACATCAAGATTGTGTTCGATTACGATCACGGTGTTTCCAGTATCAACCAAACGGTTTAGTACCAGAAGTAATTTGCGCACATCCTCAAAATGTAATCCTGTTGTAGGTTCATCTAATACATAAATAGTTCGACCAGTTGATCTACGCTGTAGCTCAGTTGCTAACTTCACCCGTTGGGCTTCACCGCCAGATAATGTTGGTGCCGATTGACCAAGGCGCACATAGCCCAACCCAACATCAGATAAGGTTTTAAGAAATCTAGCGATCGCTGGTACAGATTCAAAGAATGAATTTGCTTCTTCAATTGGCATATCCAATACCTGAGCAATTGTCTTGCCTTTGTAATGGACTTCAAGTGTTTCTCGGTTGTATCTAGCACCGTGGCAAACCTCGCATGGCACATACACATCTGGGAGAAAATTCATCTCGATTGTGATTGTGCCATCGCCAGAACAGTTCTCACATCTTCCACCTTTAACATTAAATGAGAATCGCCCTTGTTGGTATCCGCGAACCTTTGCCTCGCTAGTTTCAGCAAAAAGGGCGCGCACCTTGTCAAAGACTCCTGTATAGGTTGCCGGGTTTGATCTTGGAGTTCTTCCAATTGGTGATTGATCAACATGAACTACTTTGTCCAGCTGATCAAGTCCAGTGACTGTGCGGTGGCGGCCAGGAACAATGCTTGCGCCATTTAGTTTATTAGCCATAACCGAATACAAAATGTCATTGACTAGGGTTGATTTTCCGGAACCAGAAACACCAGTGACCGCTACAAAAGCTGCCAATGGGAATGAAACATCTATGTTTTGTAGATTATTTTCCTTAGCCGCTTTGACAGTAATAACTTTCTTAGTATCAATTGTTCTACGTTTCTTGGGAATCTCAATGACGCTTCTGCCTGCTAAATATGCACCAGTGATCGAACCTTTAGCTTTTATTAAATCTTCATAACTGCCAGAGGAAACAACTTTTCCGCCGTGCTCACCAGCACCAGGTCCTATATCAACAATCCAATCTGCTGTTCGAATGGTGTCTTCATCATGCTCCACAACGATCAATGTATTGCCTAGATCACGTAATCTAGTTAGCGTTTCAATTAATTTTCGATTATCTCTTTGATGTAATCCAATGCTTGGCTCATCCAATACATAAAGAACACCAGTTAGCCCGGAACCAATTTGAGTAGCTAAGCGAATTCGTTGGGCTTCACCACCTGAAAGTGTTGCAGCAGGCCTTGCTAAGGAAAGGTAGTCCAAACCAACATCTAGTAAAAAGCCTAATCGGGCATGAACCTCTTTTAAAACTCTTTCGGCAATCTGTTTTTCTCTAGCAGATAATTCAATGCCCTTTAAGAATTTTGCGCAATCAGCAATTGATAGTTCACAAATTTGGGCGATGTTTCTATCCGCAATAGTTACTGCCAAAACCTCAGGCTTTAATCTTGCCCCATTACATGTTGGACAGGGTGTCTCTCGCATAT
>CAITID010000239.1 GCA_903892335.1 uncultured Actinomycetes bacterium | reverse complement strand
TCTCTGGCCATCTAGCCATTAAGCCTTGTTCGATTACCGAAAGAGTTTCTAAATTATTAGCTGGGCTCACTATTTTGGAAGTTTTTCTAACAATGCAGTTAAACGCTCAATATCAGCGGAAGTCTCCGCAAGGCGCGCCCTAATCTCAGAGACAACCTCCATTGGCGCCTTTGCCATGAAGCCCTCATTATCTAACTTCACCTTTGCCGTATCGCGATCTTTTTGCGCAATCGCTAAATCTTTACTTAATCTTGCGCGCTCAGCTACTAAATCAATCGCACCAGTTAAATCAAATTCAATTACTACATTTGCCGCCTCAACTTTGGCGGTGAAATTACCTTCACTGCCTTCGCACTTAACAATAAAGCGAAGTGCACTTTCATAATCGGCTAAGCCAGCAGCAGCTAAGCCAGTAAATTTCGCCGCTATCTTTGCAGTGGTTTTAATCCCTTGATCTGCTCTAAATCTGCGAATCTCAGTAACGATCTCCTGCATTTTATTTACTAACTCAACTGATTTTAAATCCTGTTTAGCCGCATCTGAGGCCGGCCACTGCGCAATTACTAATGACTGCCCACCAGTTAAGGAACACCACAGCTCCTCAGTAATAAATGGCATCACTGGGTGCATCAATCGAAGAAGTTTATCTAGGACTTCACCTAGTACTCGTTTGCTCAGTTGAGCAGGGGCGCCACCGGCGTTAAATGTTGATTTAGAAAGTTCAAGATACCAATCGCAAAGATCATTCCAAGCAAAGTGATAAATAAGATCACATGCTTTAGCAAACTCATACTTTTCAAAGAGTTCATCAACTTGAGAGATGCTTTGGTCTAACCTAGTTAATATCCAGTTGTCAATTGCATTTAATTGTGAGCGATCTGGTAAATCTCCGTCAACATTTGCACCATTCATCATGGCAAAGCGACTGGCATTCCATAACTTAGTTGCAAAGTTTCTAGAACCGGCAACCCAATCCTCGGCCAGTGCTTGATCAGTACCAGGATTAGCACCCTTTGCTAATGTGAAGCGAAGTGCATCTGAGCCGTACTTATCCATAAACTCAATTGGATCAACGGTATTGCCACGACTCTTGCTCATTTTTTTGCCAAATTGATCGCGCACTAGGCCATGCAAAGCAATGACATTAAATGGTTGCTTACCATCCATTGCAAATAATCCCATTAACATCATGCGTGCTACCCAGAAAAATAGAATGTCATAACCAGTAACTAATACTGAGGTTGGGTAAAACTTCTTTAGCGATGGGCTGTTATCTGGCCAACCTAAGGTTGAAAATGGCCAAAGCGCCGATGAAAACCAAGTATCTAAAACATCTGGATCTTGTTCATAACCAGCAGGTGCTTGCTCATCTGGTCCACACACAACTACTTCACCATTTGGTCCATAGAAAACTGGAATCCGATGTCCCCACCAAAGTTGGCGCGAGATACACCAATCGTGCATGTTATCTACCCACTCAAAATATCTTGGTGACATCTCGGCCGGTTCAATTTTTACTTTGCCACTTCGCACAGCATCACCAGCAGCCTTCGCAAGTGGTGCCACCTTTACAAACCATTGTTTTGAAAGTCTTGGTTCAACAGTTGTCTCACATCGCTGACAATGCCCAACTGCATGAACATAAGGACGCTTCTCGGCAACTACACGACCTTGTTTCCTTAACTCTTCAACGACTGCTTTGCGTGCATCAAATCGATCCATGCCATCAAATTTTGTGCCAGTACCAGCCATTACGCCATGTTCATTCATGATCACGACTATTTCCACATTGTGGCGCATCGCCATCTCAAAGTCATTTGGATCATGGGCTGCTGTCACCTTAACGGCGCCAGTTCCAAACTCTGGATCAACTAATTCATCAGCGATAATTGGAATGTAGCGATCCACTAACGGCAGAAGTACTTTCTTGCCAATCATGTGTTTGTAGCGATCATCATTTGGATTAACTGCAACTGCGCCATCACCTAACATTGTTTCAGCGCGAGTTGTTGCCACCGTAATATTTATTTCATCATCACCGTATTTAATTGAAACAAATTCACCAGCATCATCTTGGTGTTCCACTTCAATATCAGAGAGCGCTGTTAAACACCTTGGACACCAGTTAATGATTCGCTCTGCTCGATATATTAATTGAGCATCGTATAGGCGCTTAAATATTGTTAAGACAGCTTTGGAAAGCTGGGCATCCATGGTGAATGCTTCGCGATCCCAATCAACGCTATCGCCCAAGCGTTTCATCTGATCTAAAATCGCGCCACCAGATTGGGCTTTCCATTGCCAGACCTTTGCAACAAAGGCTTCTCGCCCTAGATCATGACGGGATTTTCCTTCAGTAGCTAACATCTTTTCAACAACATTTTGGGTTGCAATTCCGGCGTGATCCATTCCAGGTAACCAAAGCGCCTCGAAACCTTTCATTCGTTTCATTCGAATTAATAGATCTTGAATTGTGTGATCGAGTGCGTGGCCAATATGAAGTGAGCCGGTCACATTTGGAGGTGGAATAACAATGGTAAATGGTGGTTTTGTTGAATTCTCGTCGGCTTTGAAGTAGCCAGCAGCTAACCATTTCTTATAAAGCGGTGCTTCGATATCAGCGGGCACAAAGGCTGCCGCTAACTCTTTTTTAGTATCACCGCTCATCAGAGTGCAAGTCTAGAGGATCTAATTACGCGGTTTTTTCCTCGGCGCTTTTATCACTTTTCTCGCCCTTGTTTCGTTTTGCGCTACTAATTGAACGAGGAATATAAGTTGGCACTTCCTCTTTGCGAACAACAGCAGGTGTAATAACTACCTTCTCAACATCCTTGCGGCTTGGCACTTCATACATAACTGCAAGCAATGTCTCCTCCATGATTGCGCGAAGTCCGCGCGCACCAGTACCGCGTTTAATTGCTAGATCAGCAACCACTTCAAGTGCCTCATTTGAGAAATCTAATTCAACATCATCTAACTCAAATAGTTTTTGGTACTGCTTAACTAAAGCATTTTTTGGCTCAATTAAAATCTGCATTAGCGCCTTTTGATCAAGATTTTCAACGGAGGTAAGAATTGGCAGACGACCAATGAACTCTGGAATCATGCCAAACTTAAGTAGATCCTCTGGCATAACATCACCGAAAATGTCTGTAACAACTGCGTCATCAATTGTTTGTAGCTTTGCATTAAAGCCAACGCCAGCTTTGCCTTTGCGACTTTCAATAATCTTTTCAAGCCCAGCAAAAGCTCCACCCACAATAAATAAAACATTGGTGGTATCAATTTGTAGGAACTCTTGATGTGGGTGTTTGCGCCCTCCTTGTGGCGGCACTGATGCAGTAGTTCCCTCAAGAATCTTAAGTAATGCTTGCTGCACACCTTCACCAGAAACATCTCGAGTAATAGATGGATTCTCCGCCTTGCGCGCTACCTTATCGATCTCATCTATATAAATAATTCCAGTCTCTGCTTTTTTCACATCAAAATCTGCTGCCTGAATTAACTTTAACAAGATGTTTTCAACATCTTCACCGACATATCCAGCCTCAGTTAATGCAGTTGCATCAGCAATTGCAAATGGCACATTGAGCATTCTGGCCAGAGTTTGTGCAAGTAGAGTTTTACCGCAACCAGTTGGTCCTAAAATTAAGATGTTTGATTTAGATAATTCAACTGAATCCTCGCGTTTGCTGCCACCTGATTGCACGCGCTTGTAGTGGTTATAGACCGCAACTGATAATGACTTCTTTGCGCGATCTTGACCAATTACATACTGATCTAAAAACTCATAGATCTCTTGTGGCTTTGGTAGCTCTTGTAAACCTAGGGTGCTGGTCTCGTTTAATTCATCAATGATAATTTCATTACATAGATCAATACATTCATCACAGATGTAAACACCAGGACCGGCAATTAACTTCTTAACCTGCTTTTGGGTTTTGCCACAGAAAGAACACTTAAGTAAGTCACTGCTTTCACCAATTTTTGTGCTCACTCTTTTAATCTCCTAGTTCATTAAGGGAAGGTCATAAGGGTAGATCGTGAGCGGATGGTGAGGCAGGAAAAGTAAGGGTAAATCTGTTCGCTTATAGACGAATTACTTACTCTTTATTATTTAAGCCTTAGCTTTCGCCTTACGGGATGCAAGTACCTGATCGATAAGTCCATACTCAACAGATTCTGCTGCTGTAAGAATTTTGTCGCGCTCGATATCTTTTGCAATCTCCTCTTTAGTTTTCTTGGAGTGCTTTGCCAACATTTCCTCCAGCAAGGTGCGCATGCGCAGAATTTCTCTTGCTTGAATTTCAATATCTGAGCCCTGTCCGCCACCTTCTGAATAAGGTTGGTGAATCAAAATACGGGCATGCTCAAGTGCATAACGCTTTCCAGCGGCGCCACCTGCAAGCAAGATTGCTGCAGCAGAGGCTGCTTGTCCTAAACAAATTGTCATTACATCTGGTCGAACAAATTGCATCGTGTCATAAATTGCAGTCAGCGCAGTAAATGAGCCACCAGGAGAGTTGATATACATCATTATGTCGCGATCTGGATCCATGGATTCAAGGGTTAATAGCTGAGCCATAACATCATTTGCCACGGTGTCATCAATTGCTTGGCCTAGGAAAATAATGCGCTCTTCAAATAATTTTGTGTAAGGATCAAGGCGCTTGTAACCGTAGCTGGTGCGCTCCTCAATTGTTGGAAGAATATAACGTGAGGTTATTTCATTTACCTTATTTATGTTCATACCTTGATTCATCGTGAGGTTCCACCACTTCCAGATACTTGTCCAGCTGATTTAACAACATGATCAACAAAGCCGTACTTCTTTGCATCTTCGGCATTAAACCAACGATCGCGATCTGAATCTTCCTCGATCTGCTCAGCTTTTTGTCCGGTGTGGAAAGCAATTAATTCAGCCATCTTCTTCTTAGTAAATGACATCTGCTCTGCTTGAATCTTGATATCTGAAGCCGTTCCACCAATACCACCTGATGGTTGGTGCATCATGATGCGAGCATGTGGCAGTGCGTATCTCTTGCCATCTGCACCAGCACATAATAAAAATTGACCCATTGATGCGGCAAGACCCATTGCAACTGTTGCAACATCATTTTTGATGTATTGCATGGTGTCATAGATCGCCATACCAGCTGAGATAGAACCACCTGGTGAGTTGATGTAAAGGTAAATATCTTTTTCTGGATCCTCTGCTGCAAGTAATAACATCTGTGCGCAGATTGCATTTGCCATTGAGTCTTCAACAACTGAACCTAAGAAAATAATCCGCTCTTTTAATAAGCGTTGGTAAACCTGATCATCAAGTCCACCCATGCCAGATGCGGCGTTACGTGGTGCTGTTGTTAAATCCACTTAGCTCTCCTCTTTAAAGATTTGCCTTGAAATATATGTATTGACCTTAACAATATTTAGCGAAAAATGCTTCCGCAATTGAGCCTGTGATCTGTTCGCCGTTAGCGATTATTTCACTTCAGCCGGTGCTGTTTCGGCTTCCTTTGGGCGAAGTGCTTCAAGATCAACCTTTTTTCCAGATTTATCTTTAATTTTAACCCGACCTAACACCCCAGCAAGTGCCTTGGCTCTGGCAACTTCAGCAACCATAGTTGTGATCTGTCCCGCCTCAGATACCTCTTTAATAAATTGATCTGGGCTCATGCCATAACGTTGTGAAGCACGAACTAAGTACTCAGTTAACTCTGATTCATTTACTGAAACAGAT
>CAITID010000238.1 GCA_903892335.1 uncultured Actinomycetes bacterium | reverse complement strand
GTGAAACTACTCACGGTTTTGCAATAAATGTTAATCCAGATTTGAGCGCCTATGATCAGATAATTCCTTGTGGGATCACAGATGCATCCGTTACCTCCATATCAAAGGAAATGAATGCACCGATTAGTATTTCTGAGGTGCAGCCAATTATTGAAAAGCATGTTTTGATCGCCTTAGATAAGGTTTGCCAATGAGTTTGGCGCCAGAGGGTCGTAAATTGCTTCGAATCGAAGCACGCAATGCACAAACTCCGATCGAGCGAAAGCCAGAGTGGATAAAAACTAAAGCTGTTATGGGACCGGAATACACAAAATTAAGATCTCTTGTTTCAACTGAAGGATTACACACCGTATGCCAAGAGGCTGCTTGTCCAAATATTTTCGAGTGCTGGGAAGATCGCGAAGCTACCTTTTTAATTGGTGGTGAAGCTTGCACAAGAAGATGCGATTTCTGCAATATCGATACTGGCAAGCCACTTCCACTTGATCGCGATGAACCACGTCGCGTAGCAGAGTCTGTTAAGAAAATGAATTTGAAGTACGCAACAATTACAGGTGTAGCACGCGATGATTTAGAGGATGAAGGCGCTTGGTTATACGCTGAAACTATCGCGCAAGTTCACCAGTTAAATCCTGGTGTTGGAGTTGAAATGTTGGCTCCAGATTTTAGTGGCCACCCACATCTGCTAAATCAAGTTTTCGAAACCCGTCCAGAAGTTTTCGCACATAACTTAGAGACAGTTCCCAGAATTTTTAAAGAAATTAGGCCCGCATTTCGCTATGAAAGATCATTAAATGTAATTACCCAAGCTAGAGATTTTGGTTTAATCACCAAATCAAATTTAATTCTGGGAATGGGTGAAACCCGTGAAGAAGTTTCTCAGGCGCTGCAAGATTTAAGGGATGCGGGCTGTGATCTGATCACAATTACGCAGTACTTAAGACCAACTGCTAAACACCACCCAGTGGTTCGTTGGGTTAAGCCAAATGAGTTTGTAGAGTTATCTAAGGAAGCAGAGGCGATTGGATTTCTTGGCGTTATGAGCGGACCATTGGTACGTTCTAGCTATAGAGCAGGTCGTTTATACAATCAAGCAATGTCAGCTCGTTCGGTTAAGTAAAGGGAGAAGTAATGTTTGGTCGAAAGAAAAAAGAAGCTGCAGCCGCTACTGATAAGGGGGCAGCACCAGCCAAGCAATCCCAATTAGCTGTCATAAAAGATGCATACAAGTTGGTCAAAAAAGAGTCTCCTTCTGGAATCCTAATCTCTATCCTCTCCTTTTTTGTAGTCGCAGCAATTGGAATAGGAATTGGTATTTCAATTGATCACCCGATTTATCTTGGCTTTATCTCACTGCCATTAGCTTTCTTAGTTGCATTCTTTTTATTCACACGCTTTGCAAATACTGCAGCCTTTGCTTCAATTGAAGGTCAGCTTGGAGCTGGTGCCAGCGTTTTAATGTCCATCAAACGTGGTTTCATCACAACGCCAGCTGTTAGCGTTTCGCGAAATCAAGATATGGTGCACCGCGTTTCCGGTAAGGCTGGAATTATTTTAGTTGGCGAAGGTTCACAAGCAGTCAGAGCATTACTTCAGGATGAGCGCAAGAAAATGGAGCGATTCTTATCTGG
>CAITID010000237.1 GCA_903892335.1 uncultured Actinomycetes bacterium | reverse complement strand
GCGGCCTTGCACCATAGAACGCCACCATTGACGTTTAACATTATTTTTTAATTCAACACCCAGTGGACCGTAATCCCAAGAGGCGCGAAGTCCGCCATAAATTTCTGATGAGGGGTAAACAAAACCACGGCGCTTGGCCAGTGAAACGATATTCTCTAAACGATCTGCTGCCATTTTTACTCCATCCGGCTGGCTGTCGGCGGCTTGCGATTGAGCCTTAAGTGTAAGGGGTAGGACACGCTGGCGGGTTCAGGAGTTGATTTTGATAATCATTCTCATTTGTGCTACCTTCCCGGAATGAATATCGCATTAGCACTAGCAGCAGTAACCGCAATCGCAACCACCGCAGGTGGTTTATTAGCAATTAAATCCCGAGATCGCCTCCATGTGGTTCTCGGATTAGCCGCCGGACTTTTACTTGGTTTGGTGGCCTTTGACCTGCTTCCTGAGGTCTTCGAGTTAAATACCAATGAATTCAACCATGTGCCAGCTGTTTCAGTTGCACTCCTTGGCGGTTTTTTACTATTACATATCTTTGAGCGAGCACTTGGCTCACATGAACCGTTAGATTCTGAATACGCAGCAGATCACAAACACACGCACAATTTAGCAGGAACAGTTGGCGCACTTGCTATGAGTGGTCACGTCTTCCTTGATGGCGTTGCTTTGGGTGTGGCTTTTCAAGTAAGTAACTCACTTGGCTTTGCAATTTTTGCTGCATTACTTGTGCATGCATTTAGTGATGGTCTAAACACCGTCTCACTCTTAATCAAAGCAGGTAATTGGACCAAGCGAGGCATTTGGCTACTAGCAGTGGACGCAGTTATGCGAATTGGCGGCGCAGCTCTTGGTACTTACGTAACTATCAGCGATCCATTCCTAGGACTGTATCTGGCAGCATTTGCAGGTATGCTAATGTACTTAGCAACCTCACATATTTTGCCAGAGGCTCATGCAAAGCATGGTTCAAAGTTAACTCTGCTAGCTACAACTGCTGGAATCTTAATTATGTGGATTGTCGTAGCAAATCTGCCACATGAGTAAATCTCTAAATCAGGTTATCTCTACCCTTGAGCGCGCTGGCGGTTTCGCTAGCGCGCAAGAGGTCTACTCCAATTTACGTAAACAAGGTAAAACAACTGGACTGGCTACCGTTTATCGCGCACTACAAAAAGCGGTTAGTGAAAAAAGTGTTGATGTTCTGCGAAAAGAGGATGGCGAAGCGCTCTACCGACTATGTACAACTGGGCATCATCACCATTTACTTTGTATTAGCTGCGGTAAGACAATTGAGATTGAAGGCAGTGCGGTTGAAAAGTGGGCAAACACTGTTGCGAAAAATCACGGTTTTAGAGCGGTAACTCATGTTGTTGAGCTCTCTGGCTTGTGTGCAAAGTGCTAGCGATGGGTGACTTTCGTGGAATTCCAACCCCAGTTTGTCCGGCTTGCGGTGGCAATTTAATTACCATCACCGCTAGCTTTGATCCGCTCACCTATGAATTAGATATGTATCTACTAGATAACGCACAATGCGCTACCTGTCAGGCCTTATTAACTGCGCCAACTCCAGCTGATTACACCGCTGCTTGAATTAAGCCTTTCCAAACCTTCGCTCACGCTCGGCATAAATCTCAATAGCTTTCCAAAGTGTGCGCCGATCAGCATCTGGCCACAAAACATCTAAGAAAACCATCTCAGCATATGCAGATTGCCACATTAAGAAATTACTCGTGCGCTGCTCCCCTGATGAACGTAAGAACAAATCAACATCACTCATTTGAGGTGAATATAAATACTTAGCAAAATTTTTCTCAGTAATTGATTCTGGCTTGATCTTCTTACTCTTTATTGCCTTCGAAATCGAAGTAATAGCATCAACAATCTCAGCCCGGCCGCCGTAATTAACACACATATTTAAAGTTAAAACCTTATTAGATTTGGTTAACTCCTCTGCCTCTTTTAACTCACTTAATACCGAACTCCAAAGTTTTTGCTCCCGGCCCACCCAGCGAATACGAACACCTAAATCATTCATCTCATCACGGCGGCGCCTAATTACATCGCGATTAAATCCCATTAAAAACTTCACTTCATCTGGTGAGCGGCGCCAATTTTCGGTAGAAAATGCGTAGGCACTTAACTCTTTAACACCAATTTCAATAGCGCCATGGACCATATCTAATAACGAGGCCTCACCTGCTTCATGGCCAGCAGTCCTTGGCATACCCCGTTCTTTAGCCCAGCGACCATTTCCATCCATAACAAGAGCAACATGATTTGGAATTTGATCTGCTTTTAACTTTGGCGGTTTTGCACCGGTCCAATGCGCTGTAGGTGCAACGATTTTTTTGTTCTTAGCCACGGTTTATTCTCTCAACTAATGGCAGGGAACGTAAACCGCGCTCTAGGTGCCACTGTAAATATGCAGCTATTAATCCCGATGCTTCACCTCGATTTCGAGCTTCACTGCTCATGGCGCTCTCCCAATTACCCGTCAATAAATCCGACATTAAATCCAGTGTTGCTTGGCTGGGTGTAGCCGATGCTGATGGTTTGCAGTTAGCGCAAACACTGCCACCGCCTTGTAATGAAAAAAACTTGTGTGGTCCAGGTGCATCACACCGAGAGCAAATCGTTAGTGATGGCGCATAACCCGCAACAGATAAGGAGCGAAGTAGATAGGCATCTAAAATCAAAGATGGGTCATATTTTCTTTCAGCCAGTGCTTTAAGTGAACCAGCAACAAGTAGGAATTGCTGTAATGCCGGCTCGTGCTCTGCTTGGGTAAAACGCTCTGCTGCTTCAAGTATTGCCGATGTCACGGTCCAGTTTTGGTAATCACTTGATAAAACATCGCCGTAATTTTCAATCGCCTCTACTTGC
>CAITID010000236.1 GCA_903892335.1 uncultured Actinomycetes bacterium | reverse complement strand
GTTGAATTTGCGTACTTACCTTTAACAATTGATTCCAGTAATGCCACCTTGCCAGAATCAGAATCTGCTGCGGTATTTAATGCCTGACGCAGCTCTGGGTTAGCAGTTAACACTTGGGCAAAATTAAATAGTTGGTCTTCAACTTGATCTAGCTCATTGTTTTTATCTGCTACAAAACTCTCTGCCTCAACCGCTAATTGTTCAATCGCATCGGCCAACTCAGATGGATTAGACCAACGCAGTGATGCTGCCAAAGCCAAGATTGATTGCGCGGTAGCTGAAATATTTTTCCCAAAAAGATTTGAAATTAACTCTGCTTTAGCGCCAGCATCGCGAGCATTATCAGTAAGTGCTCTACGCATGCCAACTGATTTGCTTAGAACGGTAAGAATTGTGAAGAGATCATTAGAAAATTGGGCAGCATCGTTAGCCGAAAGGTTATTCACCTTTTCTTCTAATGCTTTGCGCAGTGCGAGTACTGAAACTCGACTGGTGCCGCCCAGAATTTTCATAATTACTTACTCTTCTCTAGATCTGCAATAAAGCGATCAACGATTCGGGATTGACGGACCTGGTCATCTAAGGCTTCTCCGACAATCTTGGAAGCAAGTTCAGTAGCAAGAGTTCCTACTTCATTACGAAGTGAGGTAATTGCTTGTTGGCGCTCGGCTTCAATCGATGCAACAGCAGCAGCAGTAATTCGTGCAGCTTCTTCTTGTGCCTTGGTGCGCAGATCTTCAATGATCCCTGCTCCTTGCACACGAGCCTCTTCACGAATCTTTTGTGCTTCACCTTGAGCATCAGATAACTGAGAGGTGTATTTTGCAAGTGCAATCTCAGCTTCTCGTTGTGCTTTTTCGGCGCGTTCGATGCCGCCAGAAATTGCATCGGTTCGTTCGGCAAATGCTTTCTCAAACATTGGCACAACTTTTGAGCGAAGAACTAAGAACAACAAAGAAAAGGCGATAAAGCCAACTATTAATTCAGCGGTATGCGGAATTAGCGGGTTGGCCGCCTCACCTGCTGCAAAGTTACTTAGGGTTCTAATTGCCATAATTAGTAAAAGTTTTTTACTAGAGAACGAAAGCTAGAACTAGACCGAACAGTGCCAAAGCTTCTGCAAGTGCAAAGCCTAGGAATGCGATCGGTTGCAATACTGAACGTGCCTCTGGTTGGCGTGCTACACCGCTGATATAAGCAGCGAAGATCATGCCAGTTGCGATTGCAGGTCCGATTGCAGATAGGCCATAACCGACCAGGTTGAGTGTGCCTTCCATTTCATTTCCTTCTTTCTCTATTTATCTTTACCTAGAAGTTTATCTAGATAACTTTGGAGCTATTTTTATTACCTTTATTGCTTTTGGAACCTAGTGCTCATCCGCTAACGCACCTGCGATATACAGAGCAGTTAGCAGTGTAAAAATGTAAGCCTGTAGGCATTGGACCATAAACTCAAAGAAAGTCAGGCCGATTCCAAAGGCAAAGGCAAATGGGGATACTAACTTTAAGCCGATCACTCCCTTTAATAGATGATCTCCGCCTAAAATAAAAACCAGCAGCAATAAGTGGCCGGCAAACATATTTGCGAATAAACGAAGTGAAAGAGTTAGGGGGCGAACTACAAAGTATGTTGCAAGCTCAATCGGTGTTAAGAGAATATAAACCGGCTTTGGAACGCCAGGCATGAACATGATCTCTTTGAGGTAAGGCAAAATTCCTTTGTGCTTGATCGCAACATAATGGAAGATGACAAAGGTAAAGATTGCTAACACATATGGAAATGAAACTCGTGACATCGTTGGAAATTGCAAAAGTGGCACAATTCCAAAAATATTGTTAGTCAAAATAAAGGTAAATAAGGTGAATAGGTATGGCACAAAGCGCATGAACTCGTGGCCGATTACATCGCGAGCTAGATCATTGCGCACGAATGCGTAAATTGATTCACCCGCAAATTGCAATTTAGTTGGCATAACTAAAGCTTTACGGCTTGCTGCAATAAAGAATGTACTGACCACAATGACCGATAAGAACACTAAGAAAATTGGTTTAGTTGTATATGGATTATCGCCAAAAACTGGTGGAAGATTAAAGTCTGCGGTGCTCGGTGGGGTAAATCCCTCTTCACCTGAAAGAAGCAAACTCAACTTTTTCTCCTGAAAATTATGGGGTTAAACCCGTTCCCGACGGGTCAAACCTTATGCGGTAGGTGGTAGTTGTGTGAAATTTCTAAGCGTGTGATCTATGCCCCGATGTCGAGATTCTATGCGGGGAGGTAAAGGTGGAGTTTAGAGTTTTAAGGTATTTACAGGATTAGTCGCGACCAAACCGCAACCACACCAAATAGATAGAAGCGCCAGCACCTAGCAGCATGCCAACTAATAGGAAGTAATTAGTTTCAAGCCATTGATCAAGGCCCCAGCCAATTCCACCCCAAATAATTAAGCCAGAAAGTAGGTAACCAACAATTGACCAAAGTGCGCCCTCTTCATTGCGAGAGTGATTTAAATTATCGCGGTCCAAAGTTATCTCCTTTAGATTACTTTTTTAATTCTTTTCACCAGGTAGTGGCATTTGAAATCGTAACTTCATAAAGCTACGAATCTCTCCTGCCAACCAAGCCATCGTAATCAAAAGAGAGCTGATGGCAAAACTTGAGCGGTCAACCGTGCTGCGATCGGTAAATTTCGTGATTAAAATCAAAAATACTCCCATAAAAATTACTTTGGCAAAATAAGAGAACATTGCCAACATCATGGTAACCATCGGGTCTAGATCTCTGGAAATTCTAGCGACTAATAAGTGAATGCTAAAGAAAATAATTACCGTAATCGAGGCGAGTAGTCCACCAAAAAATCCAGATCTGCCTCTTAGTAAACCGCCAAGTGCCAATGAAATTACGGCAACAATGCTGGCTGGAATGATTGCGCCCTTCCAAAGTTGGGTATCACTCATTATTTTCTAACCCGCTTGACCTTTTTGGCATCAGCTCGACCTAAAGAATCGCGATTATGCTCGATGATTACTTTGTTTTTATTTTGTTTGATCACAATAACTGAAAGTGCAAAAATAAGTAAACCAGCAAGAAGTGCTATTGGTATCGGAATAAAAGCTGCACTTGCAGTTGGGATGGCAAACATTGCGGTCCATAAATAGAGCACAACAGTTGTGCGTTGTTGGGTTAAGCCCATTCGCATGATGCGGTGATGCAAATGCTCGCGATCTGCTGAAAATGGTGAACGGCCAGCACGGATGCGCCGGATGATTGCCATGACAAAATCTAAAAGTGGAATTGCCAATACGGTAAAGGGCAGTAATAGCGGCAGCAGTACGGTTCCTGAATTTTCATTGGTGATTGCAGATGCATCAACTTGGCCGGTTAAAGTAATCGCAGATGCGCTGATCAATAGCCCTAAAAACATCGCCCCAGAATCACCCATAAAAATCTGAGCTGGGTAAAAATTATGAGGCAAAAATCCTAAACACAAGCCGATCACTATTGCCGTTATTAAAGATGGTGCACCAGCGCGACTAAAACCATTAATCACCGCTAACAAGTATGAGAAGGCAAAGAATGAAGCGGCGCAGATTGCCACAATTCCAGTTGCTAATCCATCTAAGCCATCGACAAAGTTAATTGCATTTATAACAACCATGACAAACAAAACTGTAAGGATCTGGCCAATATTTACTGGCACAGTTGTGATGCCATTTATTGGTAGCCATAAGATTTGAACGCCATAAATTAACAAGATTCCACCAGCCAAAGCCTGGCCCGCAAATTTAGTGATGGGATCTATATCAAAGCGATCATCAATTAATCCTAGAAATAAAATAAATGTGCCCGCCAGAAAGATGCCAGTTGCTTCACGGCTAAATGACTTTGCAACCAGCGGCAGTTGATTAACTATTACTAATGTAAGCGCCATTGATAGCCACATAGCTAAACCGCCCCAACGTGGTGTTGGCTTATCATGCACATCACGACTTCTAATCTGCATTACCGCACCAGATTTGATTGCTAAATCTCTAACCAGTGGTGTGATCAGGTAGCAAATAATTGCTGACAGTAAAACAGTTACTAAATACTCGCGCATCTTTTTTAAAGTTTAATTAGCAGGTACTGGATAAACCGGGAAAGCGCTGCACAATTGATCAACTTCACCCTTGATGGCCTTTGCCTTCTTTTCATCAGCACCATCTTTAATTGCTCGGGCAATAAGAGATGCAATTTGTTTCATCTCAACTGGGCCCATTCCTTGTGTTGTTGTGGCTGCTGTTCCAACTCGTATTCCAGATGTTACGGCGGGTGATTCTGGATCATATGGAATTGCATTTTTATTTAAGGTAATTCCAGATAGTCCGCAGTATTCATCGGCCACCTTGCCAGTAACACCAGTTGATCTAATATCAATTAAAGCTAAATGAGTTTGCGTTCCGCCAGAAACTGCTCTCATTCCTTGCGCAACTAAATCATTGGCTAATGCTTGGCAGTTAGTAATTACTTTTTTAGCATATGCCTGATATGCCGGTGTTGCGCACTCCTTTAATGCAATTGCCTTGCCAGCAACTGCGCTCATAATCGGGCCACCTTGCATACCTGGAAATACCGCTTTATCAATTGCTGCTGCGTGCTGGGCTTTCGACAAAATCATGCCACCTCGTGGGCCACGTAAAACTTTATGAGTAGTGAAGGAAACTACATCTGCGTATGGAACTGGTGACGGAATAGCTTTACCGGCAACTAAACCTATGAAGTGCGCTGCATCTACCCACATAATTGCACCGACTTCATCACAGATTTGGCGCACTTTTTCAAAATCAATTAATGATGGATATGCAGTAGCACCTGAACAAATCATCTTTGGTTTGTTTTCAATCGCAAGATCTCGCAGTTGATCGTAATCAATTAGCTCATTATCTTGGCGAACGCCGTAGGAAACTACATTGAACCATTTGCCAGAGAAATTAACTTTAGAACCATGTGTTAAGTGGCCACCGTGTGGCAATGACATAGCAAGTACAGTGTCACCTGGTTTGGTAAAAGCTTGATAGACCGCAACGTTTGCACTTGCACCAGAATGCGGTTGTAAATTTGCATGTTCGGCGCCAAATAATGCTTTAGCGCGCTCGTTACCAATTATTTCAACTTTATCAACCTCTTCGCAGCCGCCGTAGTAACGCTTGCCCGGATAACCTTCTGCATATTTATTTGAAAGTGATGAACCCATTGCAGCTAATACAGCAGGTGATGTGAAATTCTCACTGGCGATTAATTGCAAACCATGGCGTTGTCGCTCAAGTTCAGAAATAACAACTTCGGCAATCTCTGGATCCTGATTTTGTAGCGCTGTGAAATCTGGCCCGTAATACTCCTGCGAAATTGGGTGCGCTGTCTTTTTGTTAAACATGTCGTAAGCCTAAAGGTTTGCCTGAAAATTGCTAGGTATTGGCTAACGAATTAGCCAAAAATGCCAGGAATTAGCGCAGAAATTTCATTGTCATTGATCACACCACTGCGCTTGATCTTCAGAGTCACACCAGTTGCATCGATTATTGTGCTTTTACCTGGTGAGGTTAGTACTCCATTAGTAAAGATGACCCCGATATCACTTTCATAAATTGGAAGCGACGATAAATCTAATGTCGCAGCTTTTCCACTCAATGCCGCTGCTGCCACTGCAAGTGGTCCAGAACTTTCTAAGATTTGTAAAAGAAAACTCTGATTTGGAATACGAATACTGACCTTACCTAATTTACCGTCATCTCCTAGATTCCAACTTAAACCAGGTTGCACATTAAAAGTAATTGATAAAGGACCTGGCCAGAATTTTTTAGTTAGTAGCTCAACCTCACTTGAAACCTGCGTTACTAAGCCAGATAAAACTTTTACATCTTTGATGAATACTTGTGGAACTACCCCCTCTGGGTCACCGCGCAGGATGTGTAAAGCCTTTACCGCATCCTTTTTAAAAGCATCGCATAGGTAGACATAGCCAAACTCAGATGGCGCAATGATTACTTCACCAGCCTGCAAATTTCGAATCGCCGTTTCAACGGCAATCGCAATTGGTTGCGTTGTTAGATCAATTCGCTGCGCCATTTAAATTCCTAAATTTTACCCTTATGACTTTATGCCGGAGGTAAATCTATCCCGGCCAGTTAAGTCGGAGATACCTTGAATATTTGTAAATTCACTTGCCATTGCTTGCTTTACTAGCTTGCCTTGAGTTTCATGGTGCTCCATAATGAAGTAACCACCAGTTTTAAGTAATCTGGCCGCTGCTGAAATAAATTGTTTTGGCACGGCCATGCCATCACCATCACCGCCGCGCAACGCTAACTCTGGTTCAAAGGCAATTACTTCATGAGGTAATTTCTCATGATTTGGAATATACGGTGGATTGGCTGCAACCACATCTGCTTTCACACCATCTAGCGCGGTTGCTACATCTTCAACTACCACCCTAGTTGTTAACTCATACTTACTAATATTTAAGTTCAACCAGGTAGCCGCCTCTGTTGATTTTTCAACTGCAACAACCGTTACTGCTAAACCTTTTAAAGCAGCCTCTGTTGCGATTGCAATTGATATTGCGCCACTTCCTGCACCTAAATCAACAACACTTCTAATCTCGGGGTCGCCTTCAACTGTGGCTGCAGATGTTTGCAGAAAACCAATTACTCGATCTACTAAAATTTCTGTTTCTGGACGAGGGATTAATACTCCAGCACCAACTGATAGCTCTAAATATCGAAACGGCGCACTGCCAGTTATGTATTGCACTGGCTTTCCCAGCAATCGCTGCTCCACTAAATCATGAAACTCCTGAGTTATGCGATCAATTTCAGTAGATGGTAATTCAAAGGTAGAAGTAATTAACTGTTTGCGAGAGACGCCGATGACATGGGCTAACAGGATTTCAGCGTCTACTGCTGAAATCTGATTCTTCTCAAATAAGGCGACAGCATCTCTTAACAGATTGCGCATTTTTAAGATTAAATTAAGAGTTTTCGCCGGATAGTTTGGCAGCGCGATCACTATCAAGTAAGGCTTGAATCACTGGATCTAGATCACCATTCATGACTGAATCTAAATTATTTGCTTTGTAATTAACTCGATGATCACTTAAACGATTTTCTGGAAAATTATAGGTACGAATTCGCTCACTGCGATCAACGGTTCGAACCTGAGATTTACGTTCAATTGCTGCAATCCGCTCAGCTTCTTCTTGAGCAGCTGCCAACATACGAGCACGCAAAATACGAAGTGCTGATTCTTTGTTCTGTAATTGGCTCTTCTCATTTTGGCAGGAAACAACAATTCCAGTTGGAATATGAGTAATTCGAACCGCTGAATCTGTTGTGTTAACCGATTGACCACCCGGACCACTTGAGCGATAAACATCAATCCGTAGATCATTCATATTTAAATCAACATCTACCTCTTCAGCTTCTGGAAGTATTAGAACTCCAGCTGCTGATGTGTGGATTCGTCCTTGTGATTCAGTTTCTGGCACGCGTTGTACTCGATGCACGCCGCCTTCAAATTTTAATTTAGCGTATGGCGTCTTTCCTGGCTCTTGCACACCCTTTGATTTAATCGCAATTGAAACATCTTTATATCCACCCATGTCACTGTCAGTGGTATCAATAGTTTCAACCTTCCAGCCCTGCTTTTCGGCATAGCGGGTATACATACGAAGTAGATCACCAGCAAAAATTGCTGATTCATCACCGCCGGCTCCTGCTTTAATTTCCATAATTACATCACGATCATCATTAGGATCTCGCGGCAGTAATAACTCCTCTAATTTCTCAGCAGCTAAATCTCTAGTTGCTTCCAATCCAGCAATCTCACTTGCAAAACTCTCATCTGCTTGTGCTAACTCATTTCCGGCGGCTAAATCCTCCTCCGCCGCTTTCCATGCGCGATAGCCAGCAATTACTGGACCAAGTTGGGCATAGCGCTTACCAAGTGATCTAGCCTTATTTTGATCAGAGTGAATTGAAGGATCAGCCATCTGTTTTTCAAGTTGGTCGTACTCAACAATTAATTCATTAGCTTTTGCAAACCGTTCCATTTGGCTGCTCCTTTCTTAATTTTTGGTATTTACTACTTTTAAAATAATAAAAAAGAGAGCGCACCACATCATTTGATGTCTGGTGCGCTCTCTTTTAGAAAACTACTTAGTGCCTGGCTTCTCGCTCTTTCCGAAACGCTCTTGGAATTTAGCTACGCGACCGCCGGTATCAAGAATTCTTTGCTTGCCTGTGTAGAAGGGATGACATACGGAACATACTTCAACGTAGATCGATCCAGTTTCTTTGGTGCTACGGGTTGTAAATACTTCACCGCAACCACAAGTTACTTTGGTCTCCACATATGCTGGGTGGATTTCTGCCTTCATTTTTACTTCTTTCTTTTCTAGATTTTCACTAGATGTATTACTGGGTCAGATACTTAAATCTGTGAACCAGTAGATCCGGCGATTACCGGGGGGTGTAAAGAATAACTTGTAAGGGTAGTACTGAGCAAAACTGATCGTAAATAAGTAAGGATTAATCAGTAATTAAGCGTCGGCACTATCTCGATTTGATGAGTTTGCAGTAGTTGGCATATCCCCGCCTGCAACAGTCTTTTGAATCTGTAGCAAGAATTCAACGTTGGATTTTGTACCCTTCATCTTTTCTAGCAACAACTCAAGTGCTTGTTGTGGCTCAAGTGCGTGCAGTACTCGACGCAAACGCCAAACAATTCCTAGCTCTTCTGTGCCCATCAAGATCTCCTCTTTACGAGTTCCGGATGCAACCACATCAACAGCTGGGAAAATTCGCTTGTCTGCAAATTTACGGTTCAGGATTAACTCCATGTTTCCAGTTCCTTTGAACTCTTCAAAGATAACTTCATCCATCTTTGAACCAGTATCAATTAGAGCTGTTGCCAAAATAGTTAGTGAGCCACCATTTTCAATATTACGCGCAGCACCAAAGAACTTCTTAGGTGGATACAGCGCAGCGGAATCAACACCACCGGAAAGAATTCGACCAGAAGCCGGAGCCGCGATGTTGTATGCACGACCAAGGCGTGTAATTGAGTCGAGTAGAACAACCACATCATGACCAAGTTCTACTAACCGCTTTGCGCGCTCAATTGCTAACTCTGCAACAGTGGTGTGATCATCAGCTGGGCGATCAAATGTTGAAGCAATAACTTCACCCTTTACAGAGCGTTGCATATCGGTAACTTCTTCTGGGCGCTCATCAACTAAAACAACCATTAGATGACACTCTGGATTATTTGTTGTAATCGCATTTGCAATAGATTGCAAGACCATTGTCTTACCAGCTTTTGGTGGTGAAACAATCAAGCCTCGTTGACCCTTACCAATTGGTGAGATCAAGTCAATTATTCGAGTTGTTAAAACATTTGGCTCAGTTTCAAGGCGCAGGCGCTCTTGCGGATAAAGTGGAACTAACTTGGAAAATTCAACGCGATCGCGAGACTTTTCTGGCTCAACTCCATTTACGGTTTCAATGCGAACTAAGGCATTAAATTTTTCACGGCGCTCACCTTCACGAGGCTCACGTACTGATCCAGTAATAACATCACCTTTACGCAAGCCGTACTTTCGAACTTGTTGAAGTGATACATAAACATCATTTGGTGTTGGCAAGTAACCACCGGTGCGAATAAATGCAAAGCTATCTAAAATATCTAGCAATCCACCTACTGGTAGTAATACATCATCTTCTGAGATAACAACTTCACGCTCTTCGCGGAAGCCGCGGTCACGATTGCGGTTACGATCACGGTTGCCACGATCGCGGCCACGATGATTATCTCGGCCACCTTCGCGAGAGAAGCGACGATTGTTATCGCCACGATCTGAATTATTGTTTGGATTGCTACCTGAATCATTGTCATCAAAATCATCTGAATTATTAGCGGTGTTCGCTGAGTTATCATTGTTGTTGTTTCGATTGTTGCGATTGTTCTGTCGTTCCATCCGACGAGCCTCTCGTTCATTTTTAGCGGCCTCGCGATTTGCGGCCTGCAGATCGCCGATGGCTTGGACCAGCTCTGCTTTCTTTAATGTTGTAGCTTCTTCAATTCCCAGTTGGACCGCTGTCTTCTTCAGATCAGCAATTGCCATATCAACTAGTTCTACTGCGCCTTTACTAGCGGCTGCTTTCTTAACTGCCATGCTTTTTTATTTTCCTTTGATTTAATTTCCACTCTCCGAAAACGGATTGTGGTTTGGGATGTTATTTACCTATAGAAATTGATTTTAATTACTTCTAAGGATTTTATTTTTTGTCGCACTTTCCGACGAGGCTAAATGTAGCACAGCCGTATTGAGCGCCAAAATCCGGGTATTCGGCTGGATTATTGCGGCCTTTTTATTGAATTTATTGAACTCCACTTTGTGCGATGGCTAGCTTTGTTGCATTAAAGCCTGGTGCAAGTGCTGGAATCTGATCGATCTCACTCTCATCACCAGAGTAGAGAATCATCACGGCCGGTCCTGCGCCAGAGAGAACTGCTGCAATTCCAGCTCCACGTAACTTATTAATTAAGGCGATTGATTTTGGCATCGCCTCTTCCCGATAACTTTGATGCAGTAAATCTGCAGTTGCAGTAAATAACAAGTCTGGCCGCTGGGCTAGCGCATGAACTAACAACGCTGTTCGTGTTGAGTTTAAGGTCGCATCATGGTGAGAGATGCTCTCTGGAATTAATTTGCGAGCCTTTGCAGTTGCTACCTGATTATCTGGAATAAGTAGCAGCGACTTAATTCTAGGATCTACCTTTAAATTAACCGCTTGACCAACTCCATTTTCACTCCAGGCGATTGTGGCGCCACCATAAAATGCTGCAGCAACATTATCTGGGTGACCTTCAAGTTGGGTTGCAAGTGTGATCAAATCTTCATCACTCATGTATTCATCACCAGTTAGCACTAATGAACGAGCCAATGCCAAACCACCAACAATTGCACTAGCCGATGAACCAAGGCCGCGACCATGCGGAATTACATTTAACGAGCGAAGTGCGATGCCCTTTGGCTTGTTTCCCATAAATTCAAAACCAGCCATCATTGCCCTAATTACTAAATTCTTTGCATCTTTTTTAACTTCATCCGCGCCTTCACCACTTACATCAACATCAAAGGTGGCATCATCTAAAATTTGAGCAGCGTAACGATCGCGCAATTCCAAGGCGATTCCAAGACAATCAAAGCCTGGACCAATATTGGCACTGGTTGCTGGCACACTTATTTGCGACATTGTCGCTTTAAAAGTTACGCCGAAATTTATCTTCTTTGCAGACATTTGCTTATCCTAGTTCTTACTTTAATCCGATTATTTTTGCAGCTTTTTTTAGATCAACTGGCACGATTATTGGCTTTGGTGCACTGTTTAATACCCACTGCGGATCCTTTAAGCCATTGCCAGTCACTGTGATTACAATCTTTTTGCCACTTGGCAATTTCTTAAGTGATTTCATCTTGATTAAGCCAGCAATACCAGCTGCACTAGATGGTTCAACAAAGATTCCCTCTTTAGCTGCTACTAATTTATAAGCACTTAAAATCTCTTTATCCGTTACGGAATCAATCAATCCCTTTGAAGCAACCTTTGCGGCTACGGCTTGCTGCCATGATGCCGGGTTTCCAATTCGAATTGCTGTGGCAATAGTTTCAGGATTTTTAACAATTTTATTCTTAACTATCGGAGCAGCCCCTGCTGCTTGAAATCCCCACATGATCGGTTTCTTACTTGCCAGGCCATCTTGGTAGTACTCCTCATAGCCTTTCCAGTAAGCAGTGATATTTCCGGCATTACCAACTGGCAAGGCGTGAATATCTGGGGCATCACCAAGTAAATCAACTACCTCGAATGCGCCAGTTTTTTGGCCTTCAATTCGATATGGATTTACAGAATTAACTAATGCAACTGGATAATTATCTGAAAGCTCGCGAGCCAGTGTTAAACAATCATCGAAATTTCCCTTTACTTGCAACAATGTTGCACCATGTGCAATTGCTTGTGCCAATTTACCCATTGCAATTTTGCCTTGTGGAACTAGTACAACTGGATTCATGCCAGCTTTTGTTGCATATGCAGCAGCACTTGCACTTGTATTTCCAGTTGAAGCACAGATAACCGCCTTCGCGCCATCCTCTGCTGCTTTTGAAATAGCCATAGTCATTCCGCGATCTTTAAATGAACCAGTTGGATTTGCGCCCTCAACTTTTAGCCAGACCTCATTGTTTAATAGCGCTGATAAAACGCAGGCATAAACAAGTGGTGTGCCACCTTCGCGCAATGAAACTATCGGAGTTGCCTGTGTTACGGGCAGGCGATGGCGATACTCTTCAATTACACCACGCCATTGATGAGCGCCAGCTTTTCTTTTAAAGATTCCCATTCTCCTTTAAATCTCACCTTCAACACGAAGCACACTGGCAACATCAGTTACTGAATCTAACTTAGCTAAATCATTAACAGTCTGACTCAAAGCTGACTCACTTGAAATATGTGTCATAACGATTAACTCTGCTTTATCGCCGGCACCTGATTGTCTAACAGTTTGAATAGATACTTGATGGGATGCAAAAACATGCGCAACTGATTCAAGAACGCCAGGCTTATCCGCAACATTTAACCTGATTAAATAACGTGTCTTAGTGTCGCCAATTTTTGCAATCTTTCGCTCTGCATAATCACTCTCGCGTGGTCCAAGTCCGCCAGAAACTCTGTGCCTAGCAACTGCAACTAAATCTCCTAAAATTGCAGATGCAGTTGGCGCACCACCGGCGCCTCTTCCATAAAACATCATTTGACCGGCTGATACTGACTCAACAAAGACTGCGTTAAATGACTCGCGCACCGAGGCCAGTGGGTGATTTCGAGAGATCAATGCTGGATGTACTCGAACCGCAATTGCGCCATCTTTTGTTACATCAGAAATTGCTAGTAATTTAATTACTAAATCCATCGCCTTAGCAACCTTCACATCAGTTGCGGTAATTTTACTAATTCCTTCTTTATAAACATCAGCATCTGTTACTCGAGAATGAAAAGCTAAGCTAGCTAAAATTGCTGCCTTAGCTGCAGCATCCCCGCCTTCAATATCCGCACTTGGATCAGCCTCAGCAAAGCCAAGTTTTTGTGCTTCGGCTAACGCATCTGCAAATGCGGCGCCATTTTCATCCATCTTTGTCAATATGTAATTAGTGGTGCCATTAACAATTCCCATAACCTTTAAAACTTCATCTCCAACTAAAGATTCACGCAATGGTCGCAAGATTGGAATTGCGCCCGCTACGGCAGCTTCATAATATAAATCAACATTTGCTTTATCAGCGGCGGCGTAAAGCTCGGCGCCATGTTTTGCAAGTAAGGCTTTATTTGCAGTTATAACTGACTTTCCATTTTTCAAAGCAGTTAGAATTAACTCACGGGCTGGCTCAATGCCACCAAGTAGCTCAATTACTAAATCAACTTGCGGATCAGTCACAATTGAATTTAAGTCTGACGTTAATAGCTCAGCTTTCACTCCATAATTTTTTGCACTCGGATTTCTTACCGCAACCTTTACTAATTCTAAATCGGCGCCAGCACGAGTTGATAGGTCGGCTTTATTTTCAATCAACAAACGTGCGACTTGTGAGCCAACAACACCGCAGCCCAGCATCGCTACCTTGAGAGTTTTACCAGCCATCATGGGAGAAGTATCTCAAACTTATGAGAGTTGCCGTGGCGCTTCAATTACGTCTAAAGCGAGCAAATCTGCCTGTGTTTCTCTGCGCAAGATTGTTTTAGCGGTGCCATCTTTTACTGCAACTACTGCAGGTCTTGGCATATGGTTGTAATTGCTAGCCATGCTGCGACCGTAAGCACCAGTTGCTGGAAAAGCCAAAAGATCACCAGGTGTGATATCTGATTGCAAGTTAATATCAAAAATCAAAATATCTCCGGTTTCACAATGTTTACCAACAATTCTAGATAATACTTTTTTAGCTGTTGATTTCCGGTTAGCTAAAAAGGCGGAGTACTTGGCGCCATATAGTGCAGGTCGAATGTTATCGCTCATTCCACCGTCTACTGAAACATAAGTACGAGTTGTTGCATCATCTAGAGTTACAACTTTTGTTGTGCCAACCTCATAAATAGTTGTTGTAGTTGGTCCAACAATTGCTCGACCTGGCTCAATTGAAATCTTTGGTAGTGCTAATTTTAATTTTGCACACTCCTCTTTTATTACCTTTGCTAACACTGGTAAAACAGTTTCTGGGGAGATTGCACTCTCCTGTGTTGTGTAGGCGATGCCATAGCCACCGCCAATATTTAATTCCGCCAGCTCTCTGCCATGTTTATTTCGGATCTGGGCAAGTGTGGCAACCAGACGCTCGGCAGCCAAAGTGAAACCTTCGACCTCAAATATTTGTGAGCCAATATGACAGTGAATGCCAGTTAAATTAAGTGAGTCAAAGGTTAAGCATTTTTCTACCGCACTCAGAGCTGCTCCGCTTGAAATTGAGAAACCAAATTTCACATCTTCATGCGCAGTTGAAATGAATTCATGAGTATGTGCTTCAACACCAGGTGTAACTCTTAAATATACATTTTGAACTTTGTTTGCCGCTTTTGCAGCTTTAGCTACCCGCTCAATTTCAATAAATGAATCAAGCACGATTGTGCCAACTCCGGCAGATATTGCCTGCTCGATTTCAGCAACCGATTTGTTATTGCCATGGAATTCAATGCGATTACTTGGGAAATTTGCGGCTAATGCCACAGCTAACTCACCGCCGGTGCACACATCTAAATTAACATCTAATTCGATTAACCACTTTGCTACTTCAACACAGATGAAGGATTTTGCAGCATAGTAAAGAACACCGCCGCCAAAGCTTTCATTTAGTGCCTCTTGCCAAGCAATGGTCCGGCGGAAAAAATCCTCCTGATCAATTACAAATAATGGTGAACCAAACTCTTTTACCAAGCTAGTAGCAGTACAGCCAGCGATTGATAAAACGCCACTGAAATCATTTTGAGTTAGATCAACAGGTGAATTATCGAATTTTAAGTTAGCGGAAAACAGTGAGGTTGGATAACTCATGATTTATTACATCTTCTCCGGAGCGCTAACACCAAGC
>CAITID010000235.1 GCA_903892335.1 uncultured Actinomycetes bacterium | reverse complement strand
TTCTGCATTCAAACTAATCTTTAAGTAAGTTTGGTGGGCTGCTTAAAAAGCCCAATCCCCACGCCATATGCATAGTTAGAAAAACTGAGGGCAGTCTAAATCTTTGTGAAAAGGTTTTTCCCACAATTGCGCCACCAATAATTATCAAGGTTAGGTAAATCGTTGCTGGAATAAAAAAGAGTGAATTAACAAATCCACCCAGTAAAAGTGAGATTAGATTCAGTAGTAATGCAATTGGTGGCGCTAAGTACCTAAAGTTAATAGTTCCAGGATGTGATCTACTTACAGCTCTGCGCCATCTACCGTATTGGAAGTATTGTTTAGCTAATTTAGCAAAGGTACTACGTGGCCGGTAAGTAACAATTAATCTTGGATCAAACCAAATTACCCCGCCAGCTAAACGAAGTCTGTGGTTTAACTCCCAATCTTGGGCGCGAATGTATTTCTCATTAAAGCCGCCAACTTGCAACACAGCACTCTTTTTAAATGTTCCTAGGTAAACGGTGTCAGCTGGGCCAGCAACACCACCAGTATGAAACTTGGCAGCGCCAACTCCGAGCTTAGATTTCATGGCAGCAGCAACGGCAGATTCAAAACCGCCAGTACCAACTGCATACATTAGGCCACCAACATTTACCGCACCTGTCTCCTGTAATACGTTTACAGCGGTTGCAATATATGAATCACTAATTTGTGCATGACCATCAATTCGACAAATTATTTCATTTTTTGCAATACCGATTGCTAAATTTAAAGCAGTTGCAGTTTTTCCAGATGGATTTTTTACTAGTTTAATTCTTGAATCATCAGCTGCTAATTGGGTGGCAATTTGATCAGTGTTATCAGTGGATGGCCCAAATGCCAGAATTATCTCTATCTCACCAACATAGCTTTGTTGGAGAATCGCTGAGATACATCGCGCTAAATCTCGCTCTTCATTTAAGATTGGTAAAATTACAGATACAGGTGGATGACTGATTTGATTCATACTGAGCCCATCATAACTTTTAACACAGGATTTACCGAGTTTTAATCTAGAATGCATAAGTGAGATCTGCCAGAAGCATCAAAATACTGACGATTATTTCCCTTGCCACCTTAGGAGTTTCAGCCGTCAGCGCATTAGCCTTCGGTACGGTTTCGGCATCAATTCAAAAGATAGATGCATTCGCAGGTTTAGATGATCGCCCAGGTAAATCCTCTTCTGCAATAAATTATTTAATAGTTGGCTCAGATACTCGTGAAGGTCTAAGCAAAGCTGAACTTGCAGAGCTGCGAGTTGGATCAGTTAAAACCGCCGCTGGTAAGCGATCTGACACCATGTTGTTAGTACACATTTCAAAGGCGCGAGATAAAGCGGCAATTATCTCACTGCCTCGAGATTCCTTTGCATTAATTCCAGAACATAAAAATTCACAAGGTAAATTAATTCCAGCAAAGTACTCGAAGATTAACTCGGCATTTAATTGGGGTGGTGCGCCATTATTAATTGAAGTTATTGAGAATATGACAGATTTAAAAATTGATCACTATGTTGAAATTAACTTTGCTGGCTTTGCCGATGTTGTAGACGCACTCGGTGGCATCGAAGTTTGTACTAAGAAAGATATTGATGATCCAAAGAGTCACTTGGTTCTACCTGCTGGCGTTCACACATTAGATGGTATTGAGGCACTTAAGTTTGTGCGAACCCGAGAGTTTGATGGATTAGGCGATATCGGTCGTATGCAACGTCAACAACAATTCATTAGCTCAGTACTTCGTAAAGCAACTAGCGCCGGTGTACTTTTAAATCCAATTACGATGGTTAATTTCATAAACTCATCGCTATCTGCAGTTATTACCGACTCAGGCCTACAGAGTTCAGATTTAATTACTTTGGCAAAGCAGATGAAATCATTATCTACAACAAAGGTTAGAACTTTGACTGTGCCATTATCAAATCTTTACTACAACTCAAATGGTGTTACCGCTTCAGTTCTATGGGATCCAGTACTTGCTCCTGAGCTGTGGCAGAGATTGAAAGAGGAT
>CAITID010000234.1 GCA_903892335.1 uncultured Actinomycetes bacterium | reverse complement strand
TTCTTAAAGGGAAGCACAACTGTTCCCGATATTTTAGTTACAGCAAGTACTGCAATTTTTCTTTTTGATCCTTTTTCTTGGCCGGTAATAATCTGGGCCGTAATTGGTGGACTATTTCTATTTATGTTAACCAGGACTGGACTGGGTCGATTGGTATATGCAATTGGTGATAATGCTCAAGCAGCCAGGCTTGCTGGCGTAAAGGTTTGGCAGGTGCAATGGGCAACATATGTTATTTGCGCACTACTTGGTGGCGTTGGCGGAATTATGTTGGGCGGACAATCTGGCGCGGTAGCGATCAGCTTGGCAAACTCATTCTTACTGCCATCTGTTGCAGCAGTAGTAATAGGTGGAACTTCGATTATGGGTGGAATTGGAAATTACACCGGAACAATAATGGGAACCTTGATCCTTACGGTTTTGTCTTATTTGCTCGCAACAATTAACTCATCAGAAGCAGTTAAACAGATGATTTATGGTGCAATTGTTTTAGTACTTGCCTGGACATACGCAAAAATATCTCAGAATTCATAGCGCTGTGAATATTAATTCCGCTGCAGTTATTGGTACCGGATTTATTGGAACTGTTCATGTTGAATCAATACGGCGCACTGGGGTAAAAGTTAAGGGAGTTCTCTCTGGCAGTACCGAAAGTACCAATCGCGGAGCTGAAAATCTAAAGGTAGATGTTGCTTATGGTTCACTTGCAGATATTTGCAAGGATTCTGATATCACTGTTGTGCACGTGACTTCACCAAATTCACTTCACTACCCTCAAGTAAAAGAGTTGATGAATGCTGGTAAGCATGTGGTTTGTGAAAAACCATTGGCTTTATCAGCAAAGCAAGGAGCTGATCTAGTGGCACTGGCTCAGAAAACTGGTTTAGTAAATGCAACCTGTTTTAATACTAGGTTTTATCCAATGGTTCATGAGGCAAGAACATTTGTAAAAGCAGATTTAATTGGAACACCTAGATATATAAAAGGTCATTACCATCAAGATTGGTTAACTTTAGATACAGATTGGAATTGGCGACTAGAAGAGGAAAAAGCGGGAGAATTAAGGGCAGTTGCCGATATTGGCTCACACCTAATAGATCAAATCGGATTTGTAACCGGCTTAGAAGTATCAGAAGTTATGGCTGATTTACACACACTAGTTAAAACTAGATTAAAGCCAACTGGTCCAGTTCAGACATTTACTATTGATACAACCTCAAAACGAGAAAATGTCTCTATGTCATCAGATGATGCAGCAGGAATACTTATTAGATTTAGCAATGGCGCAAGAGCTACGATTTCAATCTCACAGATTTCATCTGGAAGAAAAAACTCAATTAATTGGGAGATCAGTGGCCCTAAAGGATCATTGGGTTTTGATGCTGAAAATCCAGAACAACTTTGGATTGGCCACCGTGGCAGAGCAAATGAAATATTGCATAAAGATCCAGGAATGCTGTCGGTAGAGGCTGCAAAGACTGCCTTTTATCCAGGCGGGCATGTTGAAGGATTTTCGGAAACATTTCGTGGATTATTTGAAAGAGTTTATGCAGATATTGAAAATGGAAAGCAATCACATTCTTATCCAACATTTGCAGATGGTGTAAGAAGTCTGCAGATTACAGATGCAATTGCAGCAAGCTCGAAATCTGGATCTTGGACCAAAGTAGTTAAGTAATAAAAAAGAGAGATAAACCAAAGGAGAAAATATGAAACTCGGACTACTAACAGCACCGCTACCAAATGTGCCACTTCTTGAAATAGCTGAATGGGCAGCAGCAGAAAAATTTGAGATGTTAGAAGTTTGCTGTTGGCCTAAAAGCTCTGGTGTAAATCGCCGCTACGCCGGTATCACCCATATTGAGGTTGAAGATTTAACAAAAGATCAAGGACAGCAAATAGTTGGCCAACTTAAAGAGCGCAAGATTGAAATGTCTGCTCTTGGTTACTACCCAAACAATTTACACCCAGATCCTGAAACGCGTAAGTTGGTTAATGAGCACACCAAGAAAGTAATTCGAGCAGCAGGACTAATGGGAGTTCCGGTTGTAAGTACATTTATTGGCGCAGATGCATCTAAATCTCAAGATGATAACTGGGCAGAGGCACTTAAGGTATGGCCAGATATTGTAAAAGTTGCAACAGATAGCAATGTAAAGATTGCGATTGAAAACTGTCCAATGATTTTTAGTAAAGATGAATGGCCAAGTGGACACAATGTTGCTTACTCTCCAAGAATTTGGCGTGAGATGTTCGATAAATTTGGTCCAACAGTTGGTTTGAATCTAGATCCATCACATCTGTTATGGCAGATGATTGATATTGAACGCGTTATACGCGAATTTGGTTCTCGGATTTATCACACACATGTTAAGGACATGGAGATAGATCGCGAAGGTTTGTATAACAATGGAATCATGTCGAGTGGAATTGGTTGGCAACGCCCACGTCTGCCAGGTTATGGTGAGATTGATTGGGCTAAATTTGTTTCAACACTTTCACAAGTTGGCTACGAAGGCGTGCTTTGTATTGAACACGAAGATCGTCGATTTGAAGGAACTAATGAATTGGTAAAGCAGGGCTTTTTGATTGCGCGCAATCAAATTTCCGCCCTGCTTCCGATGACTCTCTAACCTAGATTGATTTAAGTATTTACGGTCGCGACAACGCGATCAGTAAATTCATTGGTCTTTGGATCTTTTAAGATCAACTTAACGCGTCCATCAGGCAAAGTTTCTTGCTTAATGATTACTTGGCCTTCAAACATCTGTGGCTTGTTCTCGATGCGAGGTGTCTTTCCACCGCGCCAATCAAGATCAACTGGCACCCAGCCATGTTTTTCAACAGATTTAAAACAAGCATCCATAATGGCGTTTACAACATAGCCATCATAGAAACTTTCCATTGGCTTAGTGTTTGATTCCATTGAATTAAACATGTCAGTAAACATATCTACATAACCAAGCTCAGCCACCTCATCGCCAACTGGGAATAACCAACCAGTTGATGACTCTGATTTTTCTGCAATATAGGAGTTTCCTTCTGCTGCTGTAAACATTTCAAAGCCAGTACGAAGGAAGTGGTTCATCCAAATAGTTCCATGAGTTCCGGCAACTTCATCGCGTAGATCCATTCCACCGCGGAATGTCCAAGAAACTTCAAATTGACCAATGGCCCCTGACTCAAATTTAATCAAGGCAATTGCATTATCTTCAGCGTTAATTGGGTGGACCAAAGTATCTTTCCAGCAAAGAACTTCAACTGGACGATTTCCTTTACCAACAAAGTTACGAATGATTTCAATGCAGTGACAGCCAAGATCAATAATGCAACCGCCACCTGCTTGTTTGTCATCCCAGAACCAAGCACTGTGTGGGCCTGGGTGAGTTTCACGTGAGCGAACCCAAAGTACATCGCCGACGGCGCCACTTTGCACAGACTTGACCGCCTTCAAAGTTTTTGGTGTGTAGCAAAGATCCTCTAAGTAACCAGCGAATACGCCAGCCTTTTCAACTGTGTCCAGAATTCTTTTTGCTTCTTGCGCATTACGAGCAAGTGGTTTGGTACACAAAATTGCCTTACCGGCCTTTGCGGCTAATGTGATTGCTTCTTCATGCATATGGTTTGGAAGTGCAACGATGACAACATCAGTATCTGGATGGTTAATTGCATCTTCTAAGCTTGTAGTTGAGTGGGGAATATTCCATCGTTTAGCAAAAGTTTCACCGCGTTCAGTTGAACGTGAATAAACAACTGCAACTGAATCTCTATTTCGTTGTCCATGTAATGTCATTGTGTAGAAGTCGGCAATTAATCCTGTGCCGAGCATCGTGATGCGGTGTGATTGCACATTTCCTCCAGATTGAATCGGTTGAAAGTAGTATAGACATTTAGAGTATGCTCTGAAAAGGGGGTAGCAAAATGAAAACTCGCTCACTTGGTCACTATGACTTAATCGTTATGGGCGCAGGCTCAGCTGGTGCATCTGCCGCAATTGCAGCCGCCCGAAGCGGGAGTAACGTTTTAGTTATTGATCGACTGCCATTTGTTGGTGGCACAAGTACCGGTGTATTGGACACATTTTATGGGTTTTACACACCAGGTGAAAATGCTAAAAAAATAGTTGGCGGAATTCCCGATGATGTAGTTAATGGACTAGCCAAATTTGGCTCGATGATTGAACGACCAAATACTTATGGCGCAGGCACTGGAATCACTTACAACCCAGAACATTTAAAAGTTGTTTGGGAAGCTTTACTAAAAAAGTCTGGCGCCAAAATTTTACTGCATGCTCTATTACAAGATGTGAAAGTTGCTGATGGTCGAGTTTCTGAGCTAATCCTTGCCACGCGAGCCGGGCTTTGTAATGTCACAGGTGATTACTTCATTGATGCAACAGGTGATGCTGATCTTTCGCATTACGCAGGATTTAGCT
>CAITID010000233.1 GCA_903892335.1 uncultured Actinomycetes bacterium | reverse complement strand
TCTAAAGTCCCAGTTGACAGCGTTGACAAACCTAGTAATCAAGATCCAGAAGAAGGTAAAGGCGTAAGCCCCCTTTGATCTGATAAAGATCTAGAACCGAAACCCGGTTCCCACTTAGGTGGGGGCCGGGTTTCGGCCTTTCTACGGGGTCTTGAGAGTGAATTTTGCTGCTATTAAGTAGTCTTGTCGCATGAGAGAAGCTATAGCAAACAGATACATAGGAATGTATGTGCTCGCATTAATCACCGTGGTGACACTTCTTGTTTCACCTTTTAATTCGTTAGATCCAGTGAATTTGCCAAAACTCACCGCTTTAGTCGCTCTTGCTTTTATTGCTCTAGGTTTACTGATTTCACGAAAAGATTTTTTCATGGACTCAAAAAATAGACTGCCTTTAGTAATAATTGGTCTCTTTATTTTGCAATCAATTTTTGTTTTGTTATTAGACAATAGAACTCTTGCTTTGAAGTTTTATGGAACGACATCAAGAAATACAGGATTCATTGCTTATCTAAGTCTTAGCCTTTTACTTGTAGCAACCATGGCGTCAGCTAATATGTTCTTCCTCAAGCAGAATATGTGGGTATTGCTAATTGTTGGCGTTACATCGGCTGTTTACGGTATTTTTCAATCCAAAGGCCTTGACTTCTATCAGTTCAATAGTACTTCTGGATCTAATGTTTTTGGCACATTTGGAAATCCAAATTTTCAATCTGCCTTTATGGGGATTGTAGGTGCGTCAGCATTATCACTAGCTGCCTTCAGCTCATTTGAAATCAAGATCAAGGCTTCTCTTACTCTGATAGTAGTAGTGGCCCTTTACAATATTTCATTAAGTTCACAGCAGGGTTATTTAAACCTTTTGGCGGGATTTGCAGCAGCTTTTACTGTTTACTTGTTTAGTAAAAAGCAAGTGATATTAGGTTGGAGTTTTCTGGGAGTGTTCTCCCTAGGTGTTATTTCAGTTTTATTGGGCATCTTGAATAAAGGACCACTAGCAGAAGCAATTTATAAATCTTCTTTACAAGCCCGAGGGTTCTATTGGCGCGCTGCAACTAACATGATTGTGGATCACCCATTCTTTGGCGTAGGTTTTGATGGTTTTGGGGAGTGGTATCGCAGAACTCGATCTTTAGAGGCAATACAAGTAAATGCTGCAGTTTCATCAGATACCGCTCACAATATTCCTCTAGATATTGGTTCAAGTGGTGGACTCCCTTTGATGCTTCTATATTTGGCAATTATTGCTTTGGCCATTAAGTCAGTGGTGAAGGTTGTAAGGCGCAAAAGTGAATTCAACGTTTACTTTGCCGCTCTTGTTGCAGCATGGGTCTCATACCAAGCACAGTCTTTGATAAGTATCAATCAGTTAGGACTTGGAGTCTGGGGGTGGTCACTAACTGGATTACTAATTGGATATGAGATTAATACTCGGGGTGAAGTCCCATCTGAAAAGGAGAAATTAGCTGATAAAAGCAAAATTATTACAAATAAATTGCCTGCAGGTACCTTAGTAATCACACTTGTGACATCTGGAATTGGACTAGCTATCGCCTTACCCCCATATTTAGCAGCCAGTACGTTTTATAAAGCTTTGCAAAGCGGCGATGCGAATATAATTCAGCCGGCTGCATATTTGCGCCCGTATGATAACAATCGGTTCCTTTTCGTGGCACAAATCTTGAATCAGAATAAATTAGAAGCCCAAGCGATCAAAGTATTGCGTGATGCTTCGAGTATTTACCCAGATTCCTTCGAAATGTGGCAGCTTTGGTCTGAAATAGCTTCAGCTACTCCCAGCGATGTCGCGCATGCTAAAGCGGAAATGAAGCGTCTGGATCCATTTAACCCTGAACTAAAATAGGACATTCGCGGGCGGCACACCGCTATCCCTCAGTTAGTTCTCAGGCTAAAGGGGTCTAATTGGTGCATGACCCAGCCAACGCACATCTATAAGCACTCATCGGCTGGCACAGATTGGGCAGCGCTTCTACTTGGCGCAGGTCTTGGTTTAACTCTAGCGCTGCAGTTAACGACAGTGCGCAAAAGTGATTTCACATCCCTTTATGCATCTCTTGCATCTTTCTCAAGACTGTCAGCGTTAGTTGGCACATATCTGGCAATCGTTGGCATCTTTTTAGTAGCACGTATTCCGTGGGTGGAGCGGGGTGTGGGCCATGATCGATTGGTTACTTGGCACCGCAATCTAGGACCTTGGTCTTTATATGGCATCGGTGCGCATGTTTTCTTTATTGTTTTGTCCTTTGCTGGACAAGATTCAATCCCACTCTATAAAGAGTTCTGGAGAATGCTAAATAGCTTTGAGTGGATGTGGTTTGCTCTGGCCGGCTTTGTCCTAATGATTTTAGCTGGGGTTACTTCTTACAAAAAAGCCCGAGCAAAGATGAGCTATGAGACATGGTGGATTATCCATGTTTACACCTACATAGCTGTTGCAGCATCCTTTATGCACC
>CAITID010000232.1 GCA_903892335.1 uncultured Actinomycetes bacterium | reverse complement strand
CCTAGTAGAAATGAACAAGTAAAAATAACTTATTCATATCCAGCTACCGTTTGCCCAGCTACTTATAACAAAGCGGCTGCAATTGCCGGATTACCAAATTCAAAAGTAGGTCGGCGCTTAATTGAAGGAAAGAACAAGAAGTTTTCGGTCAAGAGCGCCGGTTCAATTCCAATTGGCAGCGCAGCTGTTTTAGTTGAGGGCAATCCCGGAACCGCACTTACTTTTATTAACAATGTTTGGAAAGCAGTAGTTCCTTGTTCTGTTAGCAATGGTGAACAATGGTTTGTCGGTGGCTCAGGTGCGCTGACAAGTAAATCAATTCTTTCAATTGTGAACAGCGGATTTAGTGAGTCATCAGTTGAAATTGAGATTTTTGCGCCGACCGGTTTAATCATTAATCAAGTAGTTTCAATTGCGACAAACTCAACTAAAAATATTGCAGTTGACACATTAGCTCCCGGCGAGGATTCAATAGTTGTTGCCGTTAAGACAAAATCTGGGCGCGTTAGTTCATTCCTTTTTGATGAACGTAAAAAAGGTTTACGCTCACTTGGCGCAGATTTTGTAGCCCCGGTGGCTGCGCCAAAGAATCTTTTAGTCATTCCGGCAATTTCTGGATTACGTGGCAATTTAGCAACTGCTGCAAACTCTTCAAATCACGTACTGCGCTTAATGGTGCCGGGCACCATTGATGCAAATGTAGAGGTTTCGATTAATTCAAATGATGGCAGTTTTGTGCCGGTTGGATTAGGTGAGCTTAAAATTAAAAGTCAACGTGTTCTAAATGTGCCATTATCTTTCGCTCCAGAAAAACAGGCGTTCTCCATTACAGTTAAATCAGATCAACCAGTTTTAGGTTCAACACTGAGCACTTATTCCTTTGGTAAAAGTAGTGAAATCGCATGGGCAACTGGCGCAGATGAACTTTCGAATTTAACAATGAATTTAACTGGCTCCAAACCATTAGTGGCCTTCGCCGGTAAGAATATAAATGTTGAAATCTTGGCGGTTGGCATAAATGGCAAGAAGTACAACAAGAGCGTTAAAGGAAGTAGCTTTGCAATTTGGCAGGCCCCAATTGGTTTGAATCGAATCCAATTTATATCTAAAACTAGCGGTACCTACGGGGGAATTATTCTGCACCCAGATGCTTCGGGAATCGGAACTTCTTATATTCCACTTAATACTGGAGCCAACCTGGAAAGTGCATCAGAACCAATCTCCGATGCCGATGTAATTTCTCGGGGCTAAATCCCAACTTTTCTACTCACTAAGCATTAACCTGTTGATATGAAAAGGTCTTCAGGCAGGAGCTGCTCTAGGGCAAGCTGTACTAACTCTGCAATAAAAACCTTAACTTACATTTATGCAGATTCAACTGCAGTTTTAGGACCACTTGCAACTTATGCAGAGCCGCATAATTATGATTTATGCACGGCGCACAGCGAGCGTTTAACAGTTCCTGTTGGTTGGAGCGTAATTAAGCAGGAGATTACAACTGATCACCAAGGACCATCTGATGATGATTTAATGGCAATTGCTAATGCGGTGCGCGAGGTAGCGAACTCAGATATAAAGACAAATGCAATGCCACCAGAACTTGGCCGTCGTGGTCACCTACGTGCTTTGCCCTCAAATTAATATTTTTGCAAATTTAACCTAAGGTACGTCCATGCTTGAAAAAATTATCAAAGCTTATGACATTCGTGGCTTAGTAGATAAAGAGGTCACACCCGATTTCGCATTCGCACTTGGTGTGGCATTTGCTCGGTTTCTAGAGATTGAACGCGAGCCCGCAACAATTGTGGTTGGTGAAGATATGCGAGAGTCATCACCCTTACTTGCAGATGCATTTAGCGATGGCGCAAACAGTCAAGGTATGGATGTAATTCGAATTGGTTTAGCTTCAACTGACATGCTCTACTTTGCATCTGGAAAATTAAATTTACCTGGAATCATGTTTACCGCTAGCCATAATCCAGCTCAATACAACGGTATGAAATTATGTAAATCGGGTGCCATTCCAATTGGCCAAGAGTCTGGCTTATTACAAATTAGAAAATTTATTGAAGATGGTGCACCGATTTCTAATCGACCAGTTGGCAAAAGTAGAAAACAGGATCTTCTTAGCGCCTATGTGGATTACCTGCTTGGCTGCTTTCCGGAAAACAGTTTTCAAAAACGAAAACTTAAGGTTGTGGTAGATGCTGGTAATGGCATGGCTGGATTTACTGCTCCGGCTGTAATGTCGAAACTAAATGTTGAATTAATTCCAATGTACTTCGAATTAGATGGCACATTTCCAAATCACGAGGCCAATCCAATTGAGCCCGCAAACTTGGTTGCATTACAAAAGCGAGTTAAGAAAGAAGGCGCAGATATTGGCTTAGCATTTGATGGCGATGCTGATCGATGTTTTTTAATTGATGAAGCTGGCTCGTTAGTTAATCCATCAGCACTTACTGCATTGGTGGCGGCTCGCGAATTAAAAGCTAATCCTGGCGCCACAATTATTTATAACTTGATCTCATCAAAAGCAGTGCCTGAGGTGATTTTGGAGAATGGTGGGACCCCACTTCGTAGTCGAGTAGGTCACTCTTATATTAAGAAATTAATGGCTGAATCCAATGCGATTTTTGGTGGTGAGCACAGCGGTCACTTCTACTTTGCAAATTTTTGGCGTGCAGATTCTGGAATGTTAGCTGCCTTATATGCACTCTCTGAGTTAATGGCGGTTAAGTCACCCCTTTCTAAATTACTAGCTCCTTATAATCGCTATTTTTCAAGTGGTGAAATAAATAACACTGTTAAAGATAGCCAAGCTGCCATCGCTAGAGTTCGCGCTGCATATGAAGATCAGTGTGAGGTAGATGAGTTAGATGGCCTTACCTTCACTACCGAAGGCTGGTGGTTTAATATTCGAGCCTCAAACACAGAGCCATTACTTCGCTTAAATGTTGAGGCAAATACCCAAGCAGATATGAAGAAGATACGAGATGCGGTACTTGCAGTAATTAAGAGTCGATAACCCCGCCCATTCAGGGTATCTTTGCCTTCTGGTTACCTACATAGTGAGCCCACTAGCCTCGGTAATAATTAAGAAATGTAGCTAAGTAAATCAACTTAATTAGGAGCGTAAATGAGCACAACTACTGCAATTAAAAATGATGTAGCAAACCTTTCCCTGGCCGCTGAAGGCAAGAAGAAAATTGAATGGGCTGGTCGAAATATGCCAGTGCTATCTCAAATCAAAGAGCGGTTTGCAAAAGAGAAACCATTCGCCGGAGTTCGAATTGCAGCATGTATGCATGTAACCACTGAGACCGCTAATTTAATGTTAGCTTTAAAAGCAGGTGGCGCCGAGTTAGCTCTTTGTGCTTCAAATCCTCTTTCAACACAAGATGACACTGCCGCTGCACTAGTTCAAGAGTATGGAATATCTGTTTTTGCTCGTAATGCAGTAGACCGCGATGGCTATTACAAACATTTAAATGCCGCACTTGATATCAAACCACAATTTGTTTTTGATGATGGTTGCGACTTGGTTAACGTTCTACACACCACCAGAACAGAATTAATTGATGGTGTAGTCGCAGGTTGTGAAGAGACCACAACTGGTGTAATCCGCTTAAGCCAAATGGCTAAAGATGGCGCACTTAAGTTTCCAATGATTGCAGTTAACGACACCGATACAAAGCATATGTTTGATAACCGTTACGGAACTGGTCAATCAACATTTGATGCGATCTTCCGCGCTACTAACACATTAGTAGCTGGCAAGATTGTGGTAGTTGCTGGTTTTGGTTACTGCGGAAAAGGTGTTGCTGAGCGTGCAAAAGGTTTAGGCGCTGAGGTAATTGTTACTGAGATTGATCCAACCAAAGCACTAGATGCGATGATGCAAGGCTTTCGCGTTATGCCAATGACAAAGGCTGCTGCAATTGGCGATATCTTCATCACTGTAACTGGTAACCGCGATGTGCTTCGCGATGAACACTTTAAGCAGATGAAAGATGGCGCAATTTTGGCTAACTCTGGTCACTTTGATATTGAAATCGATGTTGCTTGGCTTGAGAAGAGTGCAAAGATTAAGAACTCTAAGATGCGCCACCAAACAGATGAGTACGAAATGGCAGATGGCCGTCGTATCTTGTTAATTGCAGAAGGTCGCCTAGCAAATCTTGGCGCAGCCGAAGGACATCCAGCGTCTGTAATGGATATGTCATTTTCTGATCAAGCTTTAACAGCTGAATGGTTGTTAAAAGTTGGCAAATCATTGCCAGCTGGTCTGCACAATGTGCCAACTGAGATTGATAAAAATGTTGCTACCTTAAAACTAGCAAGCATGGGCGCAGAGCTAGATGTACTAACACCAGCACAAGAGCTTTACTTGAACTCTTGGGAACACGGTTCATAAATGCCATTAGTCATGGTCGTCGATGACGATCAAGACTTAGCTGAAATGCTCAGCATCGTGTTAAACGGTGCTGGCATGGAGGTGGATTTAGTAGGTCGTGGTGATCAAGTTTTAGATATTTTTTTAGCAAATCCACCGGATTTAGTTTTATTAGATGTGATGTTGCCCGGAATTGATGGCATTGAAGTTTGTAAATTAATTCGTGAAAAATCAATGGTGCCAATTGTTATGTTAACTGCAAAAGGTGACACTCAGGATGTGGTGTTAGGACTTGAGGCTGGCGCTGATGATTACATGGTCAAACCTTTTAAACCACAAGAGTTAATTGCCAGAGTTAATACCAGACTACGAAGAACTTCCAAGGTCGGTACATTAAAAATTGGTGACATTGTGATTGATCAAATGGAACATACGATCTCTCGTAATGAAAAACAGATCCCACTAACCAGACTTGAATTTGATTTATTAGTAGCACTGGCTAAAGAGCCAGGCCGCGTCTTTACCAGAGAAGCATTGCTTAATGAGGTTTGGGGCTATCAGCACGCTGCAGATACAAGATTAGTAAATGTTCATGTCCAAAGATTGCGTGGCAAAATTGAAAATGATGCCGATAATCCTGAGTTAGTTCAAACAGTGCGTGGCGTTGGCTATAAAGCGGGACCGGCAAGAGAATAGATTTGTAAATGTTAATTTCTAAGCCAAAAGTTCGCCAATCACTTGGGCTTCGAGTCCTAGTAATTAATATTTCCTTTG
>CAITID010000231.1 GCA_903892335.1 uncultured Actinomycetes bacterium | reverse complement strand
TTCTCGAATAAAGATGCTGTCCTACTCCACCTTCTCTAAGCAGATTGATCTGCTTTGCAAGGGTTTGGTCTGAATCAAGTAATACTCTTACGATTACGCCATGGCCACCTTTGCTGAGTTGATCTCAAAAAATTCTCAACTGCGGTCACAGGAGATTGAGCACTTATCTGAATTGGTTGCAGAGTGGCGATTGCTTGCGGATCTCTCCTTCGCAGACCTTCTTTTATGGCTACCAATTCGCAAGGATGATAAATCTTGGCCAACTGGTTATGTTGCAATTGCTCAGATTCGACCAACTACTACCGCCACTGTTTTTAATAATGATCTAATCGGAAGTGAATTGGTGTGGGGTATGAATGATCGGATAGATCAAGCACTTTCTAGCGGTGAAATTCTGCGCGATAGCAAACCAGAAAAAGTTGGCGAATTGATGATCAAAGAGGAGATGATCCCAGTTCACTTTGAGGGAAAAACTCTCGCAGTAATTGCCCGCCATCGTAATTCAGAGTTAATGCGATCACCATCAAAACTTGAACTAAATTACCGCGAGATCGCCCATAAAATATTTCAAATGGTTGCTGAAGGAAATTTTCCAATTCGAAACAGTATTTACAACTCAGAGTCAGCCCCACGAGTCGGCGATGGCTTAATTAGATTAGATAAAAATGGCACGATTTACTTTGCCAGCCCAAATGCTAGATCAGCCATTAGTCGCGTTGGTTTTGATAAAGAGCTTGAGCAGGAGAACTTAGGGGAGTTATTTGCCAATCTTCCAAAAAGTAAGAGTGAGCCAACTGATGATTCATGGCAGCGAATTTTATCTGGCAAAACTCTCAGAAGAGTTGAATATGAAAACAGTAAGGGCGTAATTGATTTACTTGTAATTCCAATTACCAATGCAAATGATCACATAGGAGCTATTGTTTTGCTGCATAACATCACAGAGCTTCGCAACCGAGACAAAGCCTTGATTACTAAAGATGCCACCATAAAAGAGATTCATCATCGAGTTAAAAATAACCTTCAAACAGTTTCAGCTTTACTCAGGTTGCAATCTAGGAGAGTAGAAGATCCCACAGCCAGTTCTGCCTTAGAAGAGGCGGTTAGACGTGTTGCTTCAATTGCGTTAGTTCACGAGACCTTATCTAATCAATCTTCAGAGTTTGTTGAATTTGATTCCGTACTAGATCAGATTGTTAAAAATGCGATCAGTCTGTCGACCCATCCAATAAAATATGAGAAGTTAGGTGAGTTTGGCTCCTTTGATTCAAAGGTTGCAACTGCGTTATCACTAGTAATTGCAGAGTTAATTCAAAATGCCTTAGAGCATGGCTTAACCGATGCAGGTGATTTACTACAAGTAAGTATTACCGCTTCAGGGGGTGACTACACAGTTTGTGTAAGTGATAATGGAGTTGGCTTGCCAGTAGATTTCAATTTAGAAGAATCTGCAAATTTAGGTTTACAAATTGTAAACACTTTAACCAAGAATGAGCTGGCTGGTGAGATTTCGTTATCTCGCAAAGATAATCTAACAACAGCTAGATTAATCTTTAGTGTTATCTGATTTAAAAGGTTGTTTGATTCTCTAATTGGCGAGCGCGATTTCGAGCTGCCCGACGTTTCATTGCTCGGCGCTCATCTTCAGATAGGCCACCCCAAACGCCAGCATCTTGACCGCTCTCCAGCGCCCAAGCAAGACATGGCTCTTTAACAACACATCGCTCACAGATTTTTTTAGCCTCTTCAATTTGAGCAAGAGCTGGGCCGGTGTTACCTACCGGGAAGAAAACCTCTGGATCCTCTTCGCGACAAGCGGCTTCGTGTCGCCAATCCATAGGTCATTAACTCCTTTTATCTCGCACTGCTCGGTATTTCTAGATCATTTGATCTATTAAATATGGAAAGAGAATCTCTTTCAGGTGCTTATTCTCTCGCGTATCTATTAAATAAACAAGGATATTTTGCTTAGAGTTAATAATTTATATTCGAAATTAATCTGTAATTAAGCGTGCCCCCGGCAGGAGTCGAACCTGCGCACCTGCCTTCGGAGGGCAGTGCTCTATCCACTGAGCTACGGGGGCAAAATTAGAAGTGATCTAATCAGCCTAGAAATCAAGGTTATCAGTTATAAATTGATGAACTTGTATCAATGCGAGAGAATTAAGCCATGACATCACAAATGCAAACTGCCTACTTCGCTACCGGATGTTTCTGGGGCGCCGAGCGCAGATTTTGGCAATTAACCGGCGTAATTTCTACATCAGTTGGTTATATGGGTGGCAGTAAGTCAGAGCCAACTTATGAAGAGGTTTGTACTGGCAAAACTGCGCACGCTGAAATTGTTGAAGTAATTTTTGATCCAACTCAAATTTCCTACCAGCGCCTACTTGCAGAATTTTGGGTAATGCATGATCCAACCTCACTAAATCAACAAGGGGGCGATATTGGAACTCAATATCGCAGCGCAATCTTTACAACCACCGAGCTACAAATGCATGAGGCTTTACTAACAAGAGATGCCTATCAAAGTGAGTTAAATAAAAATGCAATGCCACAAATTGTCTCTGAGATTTTGCCAGCAGCTGGCATCAAATATTGGCCTGCTGAGGAGTATCACCAAAAGTATTTAGCAAAAAATCCAAATGGTTACGATTGCCATTCATCAACTGGAGTTGCATTTCCCATGGAGTTAATTGGCTCATGAGTGATAAAGCCATTAACTCAGAGAATTATCCAGTAAAAATCGATGAGGCAGCACTTGCCGCAAAGATTGATCCGCTCTCCTTTGATGTATTGCGAAAGGCGGCAACTGAAGTTGCCTTCACTGGTGAATACACTGATACTGAAACTATCGGGGTCTATAAGTGCAAAGCCTGTTCTGCGCAATTATTTAAATCAGAGACGAAGTTTCACTCTGGCTGTGGCTGGCCATCCTTCTATGCACCAACTGCTGATGATGCAGTTGAATTACTAGAGGATCGCTCAATGTTTCCACGAATTCGAACCGAGGTTCGCTGCGCCGCTTGCGGTTCACACCTAGGTCATGTTTTCAAGGGTGAGGGTTATGCCGTTCCAACTGATGAGCGCTGGTGCATCAACTCAGTTGCGATGGTGCTTGAACCAAAAATTAAATAATTTTTAATGAGTTATAGTTAAGTTATGAGCGGTGAACATAATTGGGAAAAGCTTCATAATGAAACCAAAGTTGTTGCTGCTGGGCGACCACCAAAAAAAGCAGATGGTGCCTTAAATCCACCCATTGCATTAAATTCCACATTTCATGAAGGCGGCGC
>CAITID010000230.1 GCA_903892335.1 uncultured Actinomycetes bacterium | reverse complement strand
TAACTACGCCGCCATGATCTTCACCATCTGGAATTTGATCAGCATCTGCAACTAGTGAAACATCTTCTAGGAAGCCAAGTAATGAAATCTCATCACCCTCCTCTACTTCACCCTCTTCATACTCAGTTGCAACTGCAACTAACTCTTCTAAGTTTTCTACGCGCACCTCATCTTGTGGATCAGCACTTTCAGCAAGTTCAGTTAGTAAACCAGATTGTTCAAGAACTGCTTGGGCGATTACCGATGGTCTTGTCTTTGCTTCCACCAATGTTTGAAGTGATTGAATTAACTTAACAAACTCAATAATGGATGCACTAGCGCGCGCCGCAATCTCCTGATTCTTTTCAACCTCACAAAGTGATTGCCAGAAAGTTAAGTTATTTGAGGTGGCGTGTAAATCAATTAAATCTAAGGCGCGATCGCCAATGCCTCGCTTTGGCGTGTTAATAATCCGCCGTAGTGAAACCTCATCCTCTGGATTTACTAAAATTCGCAAATAAGCTAGAAAATCTTTTACTTCACGGCGCTCATAGAATCTAACGCCACCAACTACTTTATAAGCCACTGCACTTCTAAGGAATACCTCTTCAAACACTCGAGATTGTGCATTGGTTCGATAAAAAATTGCAGTATCCCCTGGATTAGATTTACCAGCATCTCTTAATTTTGCGATTTCATTAACGACAAATTGCGCCTCATCATGTTCACTCTCGGCAACATAACCAATTAATGCTGGACCAGCACCAGCTTCTGACCAGAGGTTTTTCTCTTTACGGTTTTCATTATTTGAAATTACCGAATTCGCTGCTGAGAGAATGTTTTGAGTTGATCGGTAGTTTTGTTCAAGCAGAATAGTTTTAGCATCTGGGTAATCCGCTTCAAACTGCAAAATGTTTCGGATATTAGCCCCTCTGAAGGCGTAAATAGATTGATCGGCATCACCAACTACGCAAAGTTCAGCAATTGGAAAACCATCTCGAGGATCACCAACTAACTCTTTAATTAAAATATATTGGGCATGATTTGTATCCTGATATTCATCTACCAAAATATGACGAAAGCGTGATCGATACTTTGCTCTGGCTTCAGGATGGCGCTGCAAAACCTCTACCGTCTTGGAAATTAAATCATCAAAATCCATTGAGTTAGCACCGCTTAGCCGCTTTTGATAAATGGCGTAGACATCAGCAATTATTTGATCAAATTGATTTTTACTTTGATTTAAGAAATCAGCTGGCCCCATTAATTCATTTTTAGCAGAGGAGATAATTGATTGCACAGCACGTGGGGCATAACGTTTGGCATCTAAATTCATATCACGCATAACTAAAGTGATTAATCTAAGAGAGTCACTTTGATCATAAATCGTGAAAGTATTTGAGTAGCCAAGTAGTTGCGCCTCTTTGCGCAGAATTCGAACACATGCGGAGTGAAATGTGGAAACCCACATACTTCGGGCGCGATCTCCAACTAACTCTGCAACTCGCTCTTTCATTTCACCAGCTGCTTTATTTGTAAATGTGATTGCT
>CAITID010000229.1 GCA_903892335.1 uncultured Actinomycetes bacterium | reverse complement strand
TTAATCTCATTTAAGTATTTTATAGCAACTTGTACTACCCAGTTGAGTACTTAGGATGAGTGGGTTGTGAGGGACTCGAACCCCCGACCCGGTGATTAAGAGTCACCTGCTCTACCAACTGAGCTAACAACCCGGTCTTTTGTACTGGCCGACCCTATCAGCGTTTTTACGTCAACTCACTCCATTTTGAGCGCTGGCTCCCTCACTGAGTTCACTTAATCTCAACTAATGATTTAGATTAGCGACATGACAACGAAGTCTGGCCATTCCGCATTCGCAGAAGTAAATGAATTAGTCGCCCATGCTGGTGAAATACTGAAATTAAAAAAAGGTTTAGTTGACGCAATTAGCGCATGTGAGCGCGAGGTAACAATCTCAATTCCACTACATCGCAAAGAAGGCATTGAAGTATTAACTGGCTATCGCGTGCAGCACTCAAGTGCTCGCGGCCCACGTAAAGGCGGAATTCGTTTTCACCAAGATGTAGACATCGATGAGGTCAGAGCCCTTGCATCACTAATGACTTGGAAGACAGCTTTAATTGATGTGCCATTTGGTGGCGGTAAAGGTGGCGTAACTGTTGATGCAACCAAATTAACGCCACTAGAAAAAGAGGAAGTAATTCGTCGCTGGACTAGAACATTAATTAACGTTCTTGGTCCTAACCGAGATATCCCAGCCCCTGATCTAGGAACAGATGCGCAAACGATGGCATGGCTAATGGATGAGTTCCACAGAATTGAAGGCTTCCAACCTGCATGTGTAACTGGAAAGCCAGTTGGTTTATTTGGTGCACCAGGAAGAGAGGAGGCAACTGGTCGCGGTGTTGCACAAATTGCAGCAGCCACCTTGGAACAAAATGGTAAAAAGGTGGAGGGTGCAACAGTTGCTATTCAAGGATTTGGAAATGTTGGACGCTATGCCGCACTTGTCTGCCAAGAGTTAGGCATGAAGGTTATTGCTATCGCTGATGTGAGCGGTGGCGTAGTTGATAAAAAAGATATTGATGTTAAGGCGATCTTTGATGTGAAATCTTTAGCTGATGTGAAATCAGATGAGCGCATTGGCGCCGCTGAAGTACTTGAAGTTGATTGCGATGTCTTGATCCCAGCCGCCCTTGGAAATGTAATTAATGATTCAAATGTTGATCGCATCAAGGCCAGATTTATTATCGAAGGTGCTAACCAGCCAATTATGACCAGCGCTGATGCAAAGCTAAAGGCAAATAAGGTTGTAGTTGTGCCAGATATCTTGGCTAACAGTGGCGGTGTGATGGGCTCATACTTTGAGTGGACGCAAAACATTCAGCAATACTCCTGGCCAAAGGAGCGCTTTAGAAGTGAATTAGATACCCGGATGTCTAAGGCATTTGTGCATGTAAATGAAACAGCTAAGCAATACAACGTGGATCTTCGAAGCGCAGCCTTTATTGTTTCAGTTGGCCGCGTTGCAGAGGCCTTTAGCGTTCGAGGCTCGTTAGTTTAAAAGCGGTTAGTGCTTTTTAAATCGTGCGTAAGAGTTATTGATCTC
>CAITID010000228.1 GCA_903892335.1 uncultured Actinomycetes bacterium | reverse complement strand
TTTTGCAATTCGTGTAGTTGTGATTTCATCTGAAGGCGATGCCTTTACTGCCGGTAATGACATAAATGACTTTGCCAACAATCCACCAATGGATGAGGGCTCACCAGTATTTAACTTTCTCTTTGCAATCCATAACTTTCCTAAGCCATTAATTGCTGCAGTTCATGGCAGAGCAGTAGGTATCGGTACGACCATGCTTATGCATTGTGACATCGTTACCGCAAATCCAAATACTATTTTCTCAATGCCCTTTGTTTCACTTGGACTAGTTGCCGAAGGCGGGTCTAGTTATCTATTTCCACGTTTAGTGGGCCATGCCAAAGCAGCTGAAATTTTACTAACTGGTAGAGATTTCTTAGCCGAAGAAGCTTTGCAAATGGGATTGATAAACACAATTGCTGATGATCAATTATCTGCGGCTATGAAATTTGCGCAGGAGTTAGCTGAACAACCACCGACTGCAGTAATTAATACAAAAGCACTATTAAAGAGCGGCTCTCATGAAGCGCTAAACCAAGTTATACGCGCAGAGGGTGAATTATTTAAGATGGCGATGGACTCTGATGAAGCTCAACAGGCATTCATGAACTTCCTACTTAAGAAAAGCAAAGGATAAAAATGTCACTAAAAGGTAAGCGAATCTTTATAACTGGTGGGTCACGAGGTATTGGGCTGGCGATCGCACTACGCGCAGCAGCAGATGGTGCATCAATTGCAATTGCGGCAAAAACTGCCGATCCAAATCCAAAGTTGCCAGGAACTATCTTTACTGCAGCTGCTGAGATTGAAGCAGCTGGGGGAAGAGCGCTAGCAATCCAGTGTGATATTCGGGATGAAAATGCAATTGTTGCAGCGGTTAATCAAACAGCAGAAGCCTTTGGCGGAATTGATATCGTAATTAATAATGCAAGTGCAATTAATTTAACCAATACCGAGAACACACCAGCTAAGCGCTTTGATTTAATGATGGGCGTTAATACCCGCGGTACCTTTTTAACATCCCAAGCGGCGCTTCCTTACTTAAGAAAAAGTGCACATGATGGACTTAATCCTCATATCTTGATGCTTTCACCACCGTTATCTATGAAGGGTAAATGGTTTAAACCACACCTTGCTTACACAATGGCCAAATACGGAATGAGTATGTGCGTACTTGGATTAGCGGATGAGTTAAAAAAAGATGGAATTGGCGTTAATGCATTGTGGCCTAGGACTGCAATTGATACAGCAGCTCTTGCGATGATTCCTGGAGTAGATACTGAGTTTTGTCGCAAACCAGAGATTTTATCCGATAGCGCTTACATTATCTTTAATCGCCCAGCTAAAGAGTGCACCGGAAATTTCTTTATAGATGATGAATTACTAGCTAGTGAGGGAATCACCGATTTAGAGAAGTACTCAGTGGTGCCGGGAACTAAAGAGTTTATTCAAGATCTCTTTGTGGACTAACCCTGTAGATTAAATCCTTTAGGAAGCTCTAATCTATTTTGCTTAAGGATTTGCTCATCTTTTAGGAGTTCTGCGGTCTTGCCATCAGCGGTGATTACTCCGCCCGCCAAAATTAGAGAGCGTGGGCAAAGCTCAACTGCGTATGGCAAATCGTGTGTGACCATCAATAACGTGATATCAAGTGAGTTAAGAATTTCAGCTAACTCACGCCTACTTGCTGGATCCAAATTTGAAGAGGGTTCATCAAGAATTAAAATCTCAGGTTTCATCGCTAGAACTGTGGCAACTGCAACTCTTCGGCGTTGTCCAAAAGATAAATGATGTGGCGGGCGATCTTTAAACTCAAGCATTCCAACCAGGATTAACGCTTGATCAACTGCGTTATCTAATTCGGCGCCGCGCAATCCCATGTTGTAAGGACCAAATGCAACATCTTCGCCAACAGTTGGCATAAACAACTGATCATCTGGATCTTGGAAAACAATTCCAACTCGAGATCTAATTCCTCTTAAAGTTTCTGGATTCTTGACATCAACTAAAACTCCACCAACATAGACTTGACCATGCCCAGCTGCATGAATGCCATTGATGTGCAGAATTAAAGTTGTCTTACCGGCGCCATTGGGTCCAAGGAGTGCTACACGTTCACCTTTTTCAATCTTTATATTCACTCCATACAAAGCTTGATTGCCATCTGGATAGGCAAAAGCCAACTCTTTAATTTCAAGTGATGGAGTGCTCATTAAATAACCATTCTGTCTAGTAGTGAAAAAATTAGGGCTAAAGATGGCAGCGCAACCGCGCCAAGTAGATCCTGGCGGTTAGGTGAATCATTTGAAATCTTGGGAAGGGCGCCGGTAAATCCTCTAGATAGCATCGCAAGATGAACTCGCTCACCGCGCTCATATGATCTGATGAAGAGTGCAGCTGCGGCTGAACCTAATATTTTCCAATCACGAACGCCTCGAGCTTGAAAACCTCGGGCGATACGAGCAACTTTCATTCGCTCCATTTCATCACTAACTACGTTTATGTATCTAAGTGAAAAGGTTGCAATGTTCACCATGATGGCGGGTAACTTTAATCTTTCTAATCCTTGCAAAATATCTTTAGCAGTAGATGTGGCAGATAATGCGATCGCACCTAAAACCCCGATCGTGCCTTTGGCAATTATTGCCGCCGCCGCCAATAAACCCTCTTCATAGATGGTGAAGCCAAAGAAAATAGATGATTTTCCAGTACCAAAAAAAGGCATTAATACGGCGAATAGAATAAAGGGAATCTCGATTAAGGATCTTTTAAAAACGGTAAGTAGAGGAAGTTTTGCAATCAGTATTACGCCAAGTATCAATGCAAAGAAAAAGAGATAAGAGATCCAATAAGTAATTGGCGTTGCAACCACTATAAATAAAAATAGAAGAAGTGCAGCAATTTTTAATTGGGGAGCTAGTGAGTGAATTTTAGTATGGCCAGGAATGTAAAGCCGCTCGCCAACATCATGCCCATGGTGATGATCCCGAGGGTGATCGATCTTTTCGGCAGTAATACCAATTTGATTAATTTAAGTTATTTCTTTCGGGCTAGTGATTTAAAAATTACCAGCGATAAAACCAGCGTTACTACTACGCCAATTAACCCACTTAATCCAACACTTAAGCGCTCATTATCAATTCCAGCAA
>CAITID010000227.1 GCA_903892335.1 uncultured Actinomycetes bacterium | reverse complement strand
TACTTGGCTAAGTAGGCTTGATCTATAACTTTAAAGTGAAAGATCTCATTGATTGGAGCGTTATGGCTATCAAGAAAGTTAAAGCTAACTCAGCCTCAAATTCAAAGTGGCCAAGTACTCGCGATGCCAGCGGGCCAATGAAGCGCTCAATTGGAATTTTAAACAAGCAAAAGATTCAAAGCCAAGATGCAGATGGACTACCAGAGTCAGCAAAGCGCTTTGCCGATGGCTCTCGTTACAAGATCGAAATTCCTTCAGTTGAAGGCCCAGCAGCATTTAAAACAGTTCTAGATGAGGCAAAGAAGCACAAGTTAATTATTCATCGCATCTCGCAGGGCTCAGGCATCATGATGCAAACAGATGATGAGATCAAGCAGATGGTGGCAATTGGTAAGAAGGAAAAGATTGAGGTTTGTTTATTTGTTGGACCACGTGCTTCCTGGGATATTGGCAAACAAGTCTCAGCCTCTGCAGGTGTAATTGCATCCCCAACACTTCGTGGAACTGATCAACTTCGCTTCGCACTTGAAGATGTTATTCATGGAGTTAATTTAGGTTTGCGCTCTGTTTTAGTGGGTGATCTTGGGTTACTTAAAGTATTGGGTGATGCCAAGCGCAAGGGTGATCTACCTAGGGATTTAATCCTTAAAACCTCAGTTGCGATGGTTTGCAATAATGCAGCAACTGCGGCATTACTTGAAGATCTTGGGGCTTCAACGCTTAACTTGGCAACAGATTTATCACTGCAACAGATTGCCGCAATTCGCGCCCAGGTTGATCTACCAGTTGATATTTATGTCGAGGGACCAGATGATTTTGGTGGCGCGGTTCGCCACTATGAAACACCAGATCTAGTTCGAGTAGCAGCTCCAATTTATTTGAAGTTTACGATTAGAAACTCTCCTGGTTTATATCCATCAGGTGCTCATATCCAAGGTTTGGTTGAATCAACTGCTAAAGAGCGCGTGCGCAGAGCAGCACTTAGCAAAGCAATCTTAGATCGATATGGATTTAAGAAATAAGATGCCTAAACTTTTAATCTTTGGTGGAACTGGCGCACTTGGTACTGCAATTGCGCAAAAGTTTTCAGGTGAGGGCTATGAAGTTATCTATGGCGTGCGCACAATTACCGATGGCAAGTCACAGTTTCAGGTGCCACTTACAACAGGGCCTGTGCCAGATCTACTTAAAGGACAACTCTTTGATGCCGTAGTTTTCGCGCAAGGTGCCAACATAAATGACTCTGTTATCACCTCATCCCTAGAGGATTTAAATCGCTTATTTGAAGCAAATGTTTCATTTATCTCGGAAAATACCAAAGCATTACTTAGCCATAATTTGATAAAGCAAAAGGGCAAGATTGTTATTTTAAGCTCTCTATGGGAGCAGTTAACTCGCCAAGAGAAGATGGCTTACACAGTTACCAAGGCAGCAGTTGGTGGCTTGGTTCGCTCGATGGCAGTTGATCTTGGAAACTCAAAAGGCATCCTAGTAAATGGTTTACTTCCTGGAATTGTAGAGACTCCAATGTCTCGTGGGCTATTGAGTAATTCACAATTCGAGAACATTGAGGCACAAACACCAGGACACAAATTAACCGTTCCCGCCGATATTGCTAACGCAACATATCTTCTTGGCTGTGAAGATAACACCGCTATTTCAGGGCAATCTCTCTTCGTTGATTTCGGATTTTCAATCGCTCGAGTAATTTAGTAATTAATGTCCACCGACTTACTAACTGAGCAAACAGTTGTTTCCTACCTGATTGAAAAAGGGGTTATCTCTGCAACGGATCAAGCAGAAGTTGAAGTACTAACTGGTGGTGTGTCCAATGTGGTCCTTGCAATCACAACTAAAGATAAGAAATTAGTACTTAAGCAGGCACTTGCTGAGTTAAAGGTTGCTGAAAAATGGGAGGCAGATCAACGCAGAGCAATCGTTGAGGCTAATGCGATTGCGCTATTTCATAAGTTAAGTCCTGATCAAGTACCAAATTTAGTCTTTCTTGATCCAGAAAGATTCATACTTATTCTCGATCGAGTGCCAGTTGGCAGTACCGTTTGGAAATCCGATTTATTAGATGGTGTCATAAATCCAGATGTGGCAGCTGTTTTGGGAACAACTCTTGCAAAGTGGCATAACTTTGGCGAAAGTGACAAAGAGGCGAGATTGCAATTTATGGAGGATTCACTCTTTGAACAATTGCGGATCGATCCCTTTTATCGATTTGTGGCTGCAAAGAATGAATTGCTCAAGCCAGTTATTGGTAAGTTAATTAAAGAGTTAGAGGGCGATAAGACAACCATTGTGCATGGAGATTTTTCACCAAAAAACATAATGGTAGGTATGGATGATCAGGTTTATATTTTAGATTTCGAGGTAACTCATGTTGGTAATCCGATATTTGACCTAGCATTTTTATTAGCGCACTTACTTTGTAAGAAATTTAGGACTGATGAGCCACTTGAAGATAAGTTATTAAGCGCAGCTGCTGAACGGTTTATTTCTGCCTATGAAGAGATTCGCCCAATAGCGCCCTCACTCTGCCTGCACACAGCGCTAATCGCATTGGCTAGAGTTGAAGGTAAATCTCCAGTGAATTACCTAGATTCAAGTAAGCAAAGTGCATTAGTTAGCTACACAAAAGATATCCTAGGAAAAGGTGATCAGATCTCAATTGTTGATTTGTTTAAAAGGAGTAATGGGTGAAGATTGAAAAAGTAGTTGGCTACCAAGTTTTAGACTCTAGAGGCCGGCCAACTGTGGCTGCTGCAATTACCTTGGCAGATGGCACCACCCACACAGCAAGAGTTCCATCTGGTGCTTCAACTGGAAAACATGAAGCAAAGGAGTTGCGGGATGAAAACTCACCAACTGCTAATAAATTTTATGCCGGAAAATCAGTGAATCAAGCGGTTACAAATATTAATAATGTAATTGCACCGACCTTGTTAGATAAGCAGATCTCTCTCGTTGATGTTGATACCCAATTAGTAGATCTTGATCCAACGCAAGATCACGCAAAGCTAGGTGCTAATGCCACACTAGCTGTTTCACTGGCTGCAGCAATTGCTGATGCCCACTCACAGAATAAATCTTTAGTACGTCTTTTTAATGGCGATGGTGACTTAGAGATTCCAATGCCGATGGTAAACATTCTCTCTGGTGGTGCCCACGCTGGCCGCACATTAGATATTCAAGATGTTTTAGTTGTGCCAACTGGAGCAATCTCATTTACCGAATCCTTGTCCTGGATTGTTGCTATACGTGAAGCTGCCGCGAAGATGGGAGCCGCAGATGGCAAGGTAACACATTTAATTGCTGATGAAGGAGGGCTTGGTATCCCCTTTGCCTCCATTAGCGCAGCATGTGAGTTTGTAGTTAAAGTAATTGAATCAGTTGGCTTAAATCCTGGCACAGATGTTTCGATTGCTTTAGATGTTGCCTCCACTCAATTCTTTGATGGTGCCAAGTACAACTTAAAGACTGAAGGTAAATCACTTAGTTCAAGTGAGTTTGTTGCTTACATAAGCAGCCTAGTTAAAAATGCACCAATTGTTTCAATTGAGGATCCCTTCGCCGAAGATGATTGGGCGGCTTGGCAGCAATTTATGCAGGTGGCACCTGCAAAACTTCAGGTGCTAGGCGATGATTTATTGACTACTAATTTAGATAGATTAAACAAGGCGATCGCTGAGAACAGTGCCAATGCCATCTTGATTAAGGCTAATCAAAATGGTTTAGTGACATCGACTTTAAATGTATTAAAACAAGCACGTGCTAATAATTTTAATACAGTGGTTTCAGCACGTTCTGGTGAAACTGAGGATTCATGGCT
>CAITID010000226.1 GCA_903892335.1 uncultured Actinomycetes bacterium | reverse complement strand
GCTGCACCCTCTGTGTAATCAAATGGTGCTTTTGGTGTTCGCCGCTTTGCAATACTTCTAAGATCATAAATAGTTAATGCCCGCGAAAGTCTGCGCTTTCGGGGATTTAAAATTGGCTTTCGAAATCTAAGTAATTGAAGAAGATCCTTCGGGCTAGGAAATCGCCGTTTAACTTTATGTGCTGCCATGATTTCACGCCTCGATTAAGTATCTACTTACTTTAATAGTAAAGTATAAACATGGCTGAGAGTAGTTTTGATATCGTCTCAAAAATTGATCATATGGAAGTCGATAACGCCTTCAATCAATGCGATCGAGAGCTGGCTACCCGCTTTGATTTTAAGAATACCGGCACAAAAATTGAAAAAACTGCCGAAAAGATCATGATTGAATCAGATACCGAGGAGCGCGCCAAAGCCGCTCTTGAGGTACTTAAAGAGAAGTTAATTAAGCGCAACGTCTCTCTTAAGCACTTAGATACTGGTGAGCCAGCATTAAGTGGAAAAACTTATCGGATCAATTCAACTTTTAAAGAGGGCATAACCACTGAGAACGCTAAAAAGATCGCTAAATTCTTAAAGGATGAAGGTCCAAAAACTTTAAAGACTCAAATCCAAGGCGAAGAGTTAAGAGTTTCTAGCAAGAGTCGTGATGATCTGCAAGAGGCTATTGCATTAGTTAAAAACAAGGGCTGGGATTTTGCCGTTCAGTTCACGAACTTTAGATAGTTATATAGATACCTAAATTGAATAAACTCGGCAGCGGAATTTCTTACGGTGTAGGTGCTTACGCAATTTGGGGTTTGCTGCCTATTTACTGGCGGGCATTAAGTAGGGCTTCGGCCTATGAGATCTTGGCGCACCGAGCAATCTGGTCACTGTTTGCTTGCTACATCTTCTTAACATTTCAAAAACAATTAAAAGAGGCCTTTGCCTTAATCAAGAATCGCCGCAGCTTCTCTTTACTCGCACTTACCTCTCTCCTGCTATCGATAAATTGGGGAATTTATATTTGGGCGGTAAGTGTTGACCGAGTAGTTGAGGCAGCACTTGGCTATTACATAACCCCACTAGTTGCAGTGACTTTTGGTGTATTTGTTTTAAAGGAGCACTTGCGAAGATTGCAAGTTATTTCAGTAGCACTTGCCACAATTGGAGTAGTGGTTCTAACTGTTGCATACGGGCATTTACCACTAGTTGCCATCGGCTTAGCGGTTAGCTGGGGCTCTTACAGTTTAATTAAAAAACAATTAAATGCAGGCGCGCTGCAAGCTTTATCTGTTGAAACACTAGTCGCCTTTATCCCTAATTTCGCATATTTAACTTACTTAATGAATCAAAACAAAGCCGAGTTTGGGCAAGATCTAACCTTTTCACTCGCCTTATTTTCAGCAGGAGTTTTCACGGTAATTCCATTACTTATGTTTAACGCTGCAACTACTCGCCTGCCACTTACGATTACTGGTTTATTGCAATACATAACGCCAACAATTATGTTTCTAGTTGGAATTATCGTCTTTCATGAAGAGCTACAACTATCAAAGTTAATTGGATTTTTATTTATTTGGGGAGCACTAGCCTTTTTAGGAACCGATATGATCAAATCAGGCAGATCTACTAATCAAAGCGGTAATTAAATTAGCAAGTGCATCTTTAGCGGCCCCAGCTGGTAATTGCGAAAGCAGTTCATCCGCCTCATCCGCAATTTTGCGCAAATAAGCTTTTACCTCTTGTACTGATTTATGATTTCGCAGTTCATTAATGGTTTTATCCATTTCCTTATCAGCAATTGGTTTCTTCAATCGCTCAATTAAATCGGCATCCTTTGGATCAGTTGAATTCATTGCATAAAGTGTGACAAGTGTTGGCACACCCTCCTTTAAATCGGTGCCAGGTGTTTTGCCTGATTCAGTGGAATTACTTTGCACATCAAGTAAGTCATCAGCGATCTGAAAGGCGATACCAACTTTTTCACCGAACTGGGTTAGTACTTCAACCACTCTTTCATCGGCGCCAGAGAGCAATGCGCCAAATCTTGCACTTGTTGCAATTAATGAGGCGGTCTTATCACTTACGACGTTTAGGTAATGATCAATCGCGCTCACACCAGTTGAACTTCCTTGAGTCTCATTTATTTGACCAATTACTAATCTTTCAAAAGTTTTAGCTTGTAAGCGAACCGCAGCTGGCCCAAGATCTGCCAGCAGATCTGATGCTTTAGCAAAGAGATAATCACCAGTAAGGATTGCTACTGAATTTCCCCAACGATTATTAGCACTCTCTACGCCGCGCCGAAGTGGCGCCTCATCCATAACATCATCATGATACAAAGTTGCAAGGTGGGTTAATTCGCAAACAACTGCAGCTTCAATAATGCCGAACTTGTTTGGATCACCAAATTGCGCAGAGATTAAAGTTAAAAGTGGCCGAAGTCTTTTGCCACCTGCTTGTACTAAGTGTCTTGATGTTTCAACTACTAGTGGATATTCACCCTCAATATGGCTGCGCAATAAAGATTCAACTTTTTGCATATCAGCAAGCAGTTTTACCTCAAGGGCGCTATCTATATTCGGTACTCCCAGAGGTGACATTTACTTTATGAAGTTAGCAAAGGAGGTTGCAGTATTTAACAATAAAGATGGTGCTATGCCCAGTGCCACCGAGCTGACCATTGCAGTTGAGATAGCGATCCGACTTTTAACAGTTGGAACTATGATCGAAACTGAATCATTTTGTGGGTCTGAGAAGAACATCATGATGATTACGCGGATATAGAAGAAAGCAGCAATGGCACTTGATAAGACTCCGACCACTACCAATCCAATATTTCCACTTTGGTATGCAGCAGAAAATATTGCAAACTTGCCAACAAATCCGCTGGTTAATGGGATTCCAGCAAAGGTTAGTAATAAAAATGCAAATGAGCCGGCGATTAATGGTGAGCGCTTGCCCAATCCAACCCAATGATTTAAATCAGTTACTTCACCAGCTGAATCTCTAATTAATGAAATTATGCCAAAGGCGGCGATGGTTGCCATGCCATATGCGAATAGGTAAAACAGTGATGCTGCTAGGCCATCTTTATTTAATGCAACTATTCCAGAGAGTAAAAATCCAGCATGTGCAATTGATGAGTACGCCAGCATTCGCTTGATATCACGTTGCGCGATAGCGACAACAGAGCCAAGTACCATCGTGATTATTGCAATGGTTGTAATTATTGGTCGCCATTCGGTGTAGACGCCAGAGAAGCCAACATAGAAGATTCGCAAGATCGCGCCGAAGGCTGCAACCTTTGTGCACGCCGCCATAAACCCAGTTATTGGTGTTGGTGCGCCTTGATAAACATCAGGTGTCCATGCGTGAAATGGCGCAGCACTAATTTTAAAGAGTAAGCCAACTGAGATGAAAACAATACCGAGTAATACAAAAATGTCATTACCGGAATTTGCTGCAATTGCCTGTGCGATTCCACTAATGGAAAGAGTGCCAGAGAGTCCATATAAAAATGCGGCGCCAAATAGGAAGAATGCAGATGAATAAGCACCTAGTAAAAAGTACTTGAGCGCAGCCTCTTGCGAAAGCAATCTACGGCGTCTTGATAAACCAGCTAATAAGTAAAGTGGAAGTGAAAATACTTCCAGTGCAACAAATAAAGTCAACAGGTCATTAGCTACTGGAAAGAGCATCATGCCCGCTACTGCAAATAAAAATAATGGGAAGATCTCAGTTTGCTGATCTCCAGTTTTAGTCGCCTCTGCCTCTTCGATTGAACCTGGAATAGCTGAAGCTTTTGAAACAAAATTGTCTTGATCTGCAACTAGTAAGAGCGCAACGATCGACAGGATTAAAATTGTGCCTTGTAGAAATATGCCAGCTTTATCGATAACAACTGAACCAACAGCTGCAGTTGTAGAGAATTGATCACGAATTCGCCAAAGTTGAATAAGTGCCAGGGATAGCACGCCCAGGGATAGTGTTAATTGAATCGCTGCGCGGTGGGCTCTGCCAACAAATGCTTCAACTAATACGCCAATTACTGCGCCAGCTAGCACGATTAGCATCGGTGCTAATAGTGAATAAATTAGTGATGGCGCGGTTAACATTATTTACCTACCTTAGCTGCTGGATCAGTAAAGCCTGAAGTTACAACAACTTTTTCAGCGGTTGGATTAATTAGATCTAAGACTGGTTTTGGATAGAAACCCATTGCAACAATTACTGCAATAACTGGGGCGATAGCTATCTTTTCGCGAAGTGAAAGATCGGCCATTCCCTCATTGCCTGGCATTGTTGGGCCATGCAAAGTTTTCTGAATTGGAATTAAAATATATAAAGCAGCTAAGACGATACCGAAGGTGCCGATAATTGCAGCTACTGGATAGCGAGTGTATGTGCCAACTAAAACTAAGAACTCACTAACGAAGCTAGATAAACCAGGCAGTGCTAGTGATGACATACCAGCTATGAAAAATAGCCAAGCCATTACTGGGGTCACGCGTTGTAATCCACCAAAATCTGCGATGGTTGATGAGCCTCGACGCTTAATCATCCAACCTGCAATTAAGAATAAGGCGGCAGTTGAGAAGCCGTGATTAACCATATAAAGAGTGGCACCTGACATTGCTTGTGAAGTCATCGCAAAAATTCCCATGGTGATAAAACCGAAGTGGGAAATAGAAGTAAATGCGATTAATCCCTTGATATCTCTTTGGCCAATCGCCATAAATGCACCGTAGAGGATAGAAATTACCGCAAGCGTAATTATGTAAGGAGTAAACGTTTTGCTGGCATCTGGAAATAATGCAATACAAAATCTGATCATTCCGTATGTTC
>CAITID010000225.1 GCA_903892335.1 uncultured Actinomycetes bacterium | reverse complement strand
ATTGCGAGGTGGTTTAAACTTATTTCGCGCCCACATACGAACGCAAGCCAAGATCATGGCATCGATATTCTTCATATCAACTGCGCCGCGGCCCCAGATAAAACCATCTTTGATTTCTCCACTAAATGGATCAACAGACCAATCTGCAGCATTTGCAGGCACTACATCGATATGGCCATGTAAAACTAATCCTGGTCTACTGGTATCTAGGCCAGCAATTTTTGCAACAACGTTTACCCGGTTAGGAGCAGTTTCAATTAATTCACTTTCAATACCGACCTCAGATAATTTCGCTGCGATAAATTGCGCCATCGCCTTTTCATCTCCGCGCCCTTCGCCATGGTTAACACTTGGGATTCGAATCATCTCTTGGCATAGAGTGATCGTTTCGTTCTCTAACTCAGTTATTTGGGCGGGGTTTAATTTCATGCCACCATTGTGCTGCATCCTTGATAGTTCCAGATTCATCCCGTTGCTCTTTTTGAGTTAATATTAAGGATCACCCTCGTCCGGGTGGCGGAATTGGCAGACGCGCTAGCTTGAGGTGTTAGTGCCCGAAAGGGCTTAGGGGTTCAACTCCCCTCTCGGACACACAAAGTATTTAAGTATTACGCACCCTCGAATCTATATGGTTGGCGATGTGCCTGAGTTAAACGAACAATTGATCCGCGAAATCAGCGACTATCCTAAACCTGGAATAATTTTCAAAGATATTACGCCGTTAATCGCTGATAAGGAAAGTTTTCAAGTTATAAATAAGGAATTTGCTGAAATTTCAGGTTCTGCAGACTTTATTGCGGGAATCGAAGCACGAGGTTTTATTTTTGCCTCAGCAACGGCGCTACTTGCCAATAAAGGATTCATCCCAATTAGAAAAAGTGGCAAATTGCCGGGCAAAGTAATCTCACAACGATATGAACTTGAATATGGTTTCGCCGAGTTAGAGATCGCCTCTGATCTATATGCAAAAGGGAGCAAAATTCTCATTATTGATGATGTTCTTGCTACTGGTGGCACTGCGATCGCAGCGGTGGAGCTTTGTGAAAAAATTGGTCTTGAAGTAATTGGCCTTGCTTTTCTGCTCGAGATCAGCGCGCTGCAAGGAAGATCACGAATTAAGGAAGCATTTGAAACTTTGCCAATCACCAGCTTATTGGCACAATAACCACCATGGCTGAGTTAATTTACTATTGCGGAACCATGGACAGTGGAAAATCCACACTCGCCCTTCAAACTGTTCATAACCACAGATCAAGAGGACGAGAAGGTGTGATCTTTACCAGCAAAGATCGCGCAGGTAAGGGAATAATCTCATCACGACTGGGCTTGCAAGCAGAAGCTTTGGAAGTTGATGTTGATCTAGATCTGCATAAATTATTAGTTGAGCGTTTATCAATCGGTGGAAAAATAAATTTCGTTATCTGCGATGAAGCGCAATTTTATCAGCCTGAGCAGATTGAACAGTTAGCAAGAATTGTTGATGGTTTAGGAATCGATGTTTATGCATTTGGTATTTTGGCTGATTTTAGAACAAAGTTATTTCCAGGTAGCGCACGGTTAGTGGAATTAGCTGATCGAGTTCAAACTTTGCAAGTTGAGGCACTTTGTTGGTGTGGTGCACGTGCCACCCATAATGCTCGAACAATCAATGGCAAAATGGTTACCGAAGGTGAGCAGGTTGTTGTTGGAGATGTTTCAACCGATGCAGTAATAGCCTATGAAGTTCTATGTCGCCGCCATCACATGCGTGAAGTAACATCGCGAGTTTCTAATCCAGCAACCGAGCAATCACTACCATTTAACAACTAGTAAAGATTCAATCAATACATAAACCACCAGAGATAGGTAAATAATGATAAGCAAAGGATATGCAGTCGAATCTGCAAAAGAACCACTAGTTCCATTTAAATTCGATCGTAGGGAACTTTTGGCAAATGATGTTGCTTTAGATATTTACTTTGCTGGTATCTGTCACTCCGATATTCACCAAGCACGCGAAGAATGGGGACCAGCGATTTTCCCTATGGTGCCAGGGCATGAGATTGTCGGTCGCGTAAGTGAAGTTGGTACAAAAGTTTCAAAGTTTAAAGTTGGAGATTTAATCGGTGTTGGTGTTTTTATTGATTCATGCCGAAAATGCGATAGTTGTGCAAAGGGCTTGGAGCAGTACTGTGTCGAGGGAATGACTGGTACTTACAATACTATTGAACGTGATGGTAAGACTGTGGCAATGGGTGGCTACTCGGACAAATTTGTAATCAATGAGGAGTATGCAGTTCATATCCCAGATAAACTAGATTTAGCTGGCGTTGCACCACTTATGTGCGCTGGCATAACTTTGTACTCCCCTTTAAAAAATTGGAAAGCCGGCCCTGGAAAAAAAGTTGGAATTATCGGACTTGGTGGACTAGGACACATGGGCGTGAAGTTTGCCGCGGCCTTGGGCGCTGAAACTACTGTCTTCTCTCATTCACCAAGTAAAGAATCTGATGCAAAAAAAATGGGCGCACACCATTTTGTTTCTACCAAAGATGTAAATAACCTTAAGAAACTAGAGAAACAATATGATCTTCTGCTCAATACCGTTTCAGCAGACATAGATTTAGAACCATACCTGCAAATGCTTAAGCTCGATGGAACGCTGGTTGTAATTGGCTTACCAGGAAAACCATATGCAATTAATGCTGGAACACTTCTGGGACAACGTCGATCTTTATCTGGCTCGATGATCGGCGGCATAGCTCAACTACAAGAAATGCTTAATTTCTGTGGTGAAAAAGCGATTGTTTCAGATGTTGAAGTGATTAAGGCTGAGTATATAAATCAAGCATATGATCGCACTGTTGCCAGTGATGTGAAATATCGCTTTGTTATTGATGCAAAAACATTTTAGGCAAAAGACTTAGCAACTAAGGCGAGAATTGGTGCAATAGCAATTGCTGGCAGTAAATTTCCTACCGCTATTTGCTTGATCTTTAAAATTCGAAGCGCGATTCCTAGAAGTAAAACTCCTCCGACTGCAGTCATGGCCAAAATTTGATAAGTGGCAAGGATTGAACCCAAGAATAAACCAATCCCAGTCCAAATGAATTGATAGATACCTACCGGAAGTGATGACACTGCAACACCCCAACCTAGGGTTGCCGCAAACGCCATCGCAGTAAAGAAATCCATAGTGCTCTTTAAATACAACTGATCTAAGCCAGTTCCCATACCATCACTGATGCTGCCAAGGATAGCTAATGGGCCAATAGCAAAAATCAAAGATGCCGAGACGAAACCTTCAACAAAATTTGAATCACTTTTTCCTTTAAATTTTCTTTTGAGAATTATTCCCGCGTTTTCTAGCCGCTCCTCTATTCGCAAGAATGTACCAATCAAAGCTCCAAACAAAAGTGAAAAAATAACAACTAACATCGTGGCTCCGCTTGGTAACTGATCTACTAGGT
>CAITID010000224.1 GCA_903892335.1 uncultured Actinomycetes bacterium | reverse complement strand
CCATCGGCCTTTAGGAACTTAAGTAAGTTAAGTGAAGCCAAGTTACATGATGAGTTATCTAGTGACATGTACTCAGAACATGGATTTGATGCGTTGATGCGACCAGTCTCTGGGTTGGTATGCCACTCATTGATCGTGTCATCGTATTGAATTCCAGGATCAGCACATGCCCAAGCTGCCTCTGCCATCTTGCGGAATAATTGCTTTGCATCAACTGTCTCTAGTACTTCACCAGTTGAGCGAGCTGTTAAACCAAATGATTTACCCTCTTCATATGCACGCATAAATGCGTCTGATACACGTACTGAGTTATTTGCATTTTGGTATTGAACCGAGATGATGTCTTTTCCACCAAGATCCATGTCAAAGCCAGCATCGCGAAGGGCGCGAATCTTGTCCTCTTCACGAACTTTTGTCTCAATAAACTCTTCGATATCTGGATGATCAACATCTAGTACAACCATCTTCGCAGCGCGACGTGTTGCACCACCAGATTTAATTGTTCCAGCTGAGGCATCTGCGCCACGCATAAATGAAACTGGGCCTGATGCAGTTCCGCCATTTTTTAGTAGCTCCTTTGAAGAGCGAATACGGGAAAGGTTTAAGCCAGCACCTGATCCACCTTTGAAGATAAAGCCCTCTTCGCGGTACCAGTTAAGGATTGAATCCATTGTGTCATCTACTGAAAGAATGAAACATGCTGAAACTTGTTGTGGGGCATTTGTTCCAACGTTAAACCACACTGGTGAGTTGTAAGAGAAGATTTGGTGCATCAGCATGTGGGTTAACTCGTGCTCGAAAATTTCAGCATCTTGCTCTGTAGCAAAGTAGCCATTTTCTTTTCCAGCTTTTGTATAAGTTAAAACAACGCGATCAATAACCTGCTTTAGTGACCACTCGCGATTTTCTGCGCCAAGTGCTCCGCGGAAGTATTTGGTGGTAACAATTGTTGAAGCATTTACTGACCAGAAATCTGGATACTCAACACTCTTTTGTTCAAATATAACCTCGCCTGATTTCCAGTTGGTCTGGACTACATCACGGCGCTCCCACTTAACGGTGTCATACGGATGAACACCAGCTGATGTGTAAATGCGTTCCATCTTCAGACCATTGGCCTTATTTAATCCAGTGACCTTGGTCTGTGCTGGCTTGTTCACGATCGACATACGTTTCCCCTTAGTTTCCTAGTTACTTAATTTTTTAAAGCAGTTGTTTCAAATCTTTTGTTTACATCAGTTTTTAAAGCATTTGAATTTCTAGAAGGTTCAGCGCGGAGAAGTGCGATCTCACCTTCAAAATCTTCGAGGGAGGTAAAGTTACGATATACAGAGGCATATCTCAGGTAGGCGACCTCATCTAGTTCTCGGAGTGGCGCAAGAATTGCCATTCCTACCTCTTGAGCTTCAACCTCAGCCTGGCCATCTGCACGTAATGACTCTTCAACTCGTTGCGCAAGAAGTGCAAAATCATCATCACTAACAGGACGACCTTGGCACGCCTTTCGAACTCCAGAAATTACCTTCTCGCGAGAGAAGGGCTCTGTTGCTCCTGATCTTTTGATGATCAATAAAACGCTGGTCTCAGAGGTTGTGAATCTGCGGCTACATGAGGTGCACTCACGACGACGGCGAATCAGGGTGCCTTCATCAGCAGGACGTGAGTCAATGACTCGGGAGTCCTCAAACCGACAGAAGGGACAGATCACCGTATGCTCCAATCAAAAGGGCTAGCTGGGGAGGTCACGAAAGATACTCTAAAACCACAACTTATGGAAGCCCTTTCGGGATTGACCACTAGATGTTGGGTGAACCATAGAGGCAGCCTTTAGGGTTTAGAAGTACCTTAATCGGCGTGTTGAAGGAAATCTTAAAGAGTTGAGCGCAAATTAGGTAGTAACTACCTTGTTGGCACCATCAACTTGGTACCGGCGCTCACATCTGCGCTGGCCAGGTGGTTCACAGCCATGATCGCCTCCACAACTGAACGGATTGATCCACCTTGGGCAACTACCTCAGCGATTGACCAAAGACTCTCCCCAGGTAGGACAACTACCTGAACATACTTTGATTCATACTTAACATCACTTGCATCAGATGCGTTTGAAACAGTGCTAAAACCAGTGCCAATCAATACTAATAGCGATGCCCCCAGAAATGTTCTGGCTAGCTTCACTCTTCTTTTAGTACTCATTTTCTTCCTACATCTTTCTGTGAGAACCTTGTTCGAGGGGATTCGAACATCTGTTCTAAAGAGTATTAAACACCATCCCACTGACACTGTCCAGTTAAAATCGAACAAATGTTTGATTTTTTTCATCCCATGCCCTACCCTTTAGCCATGGCTAAAACGACCCCAAAAGCAGCAAACAAAAAAGCTGCCACAAAGAAGATCACCGAACTGCCCGACGGCCCAGCCGATCAAAATGGCTTAACCCCTCGCCAGCTCAAGATCCTGCAGGTCATCAAGACCGCCGTTGAGGATCAGGGATATCCACCTTCAATGCGTGAGATCGGTGAAAAAGCTGGCCTCTCCTCCACTGCATCCGTTACCTATCAACTTCAGATATTGGAAGAAAAAGGATGGATCCGCCGGGATGCCTCCCGAGGACGAGCAATTGAAATTACATTGCCAGGTCAAGATGGTGAAGCAGCCCCACAAGGTAAAACAAGATTAATTCCATTAGTTGGTCGCATCGCAGCCGGTAATCCAATACTTGCTGAGCAAGAGGTAGAAGAGGTACTGCCACTTCCAGAATCACTAGTTGGTAAAGGTGATCTCTTCCTGCTGCAAGTTAAAGGTGACTCCATGATTGATGCCGCAATTTGTGATGGTGATTATGTTGTTATTCGTGCACAAAAATCCGCTGAAAAAGGTGAGATCGTCGCAGCCATGATTGATGGTGAAGCAACTGTTAAAACCTGGTCTAAAAAGGATGGCCACTTCTGGCTACTTCCAGCCAATGATGATTACGCACCAATTCCAGCTGATAATGCAGAGATCCTAGGAAAGGTAACTGCAGTACTTCGCTCACTTTAATTATCTTTAGTAGTGATACCTAAGCTGGCGTATTTTCAATTGCCAAATAAATCATCTAACTGATCAAAGTCGTAAACCGTGCCTTTGTTCTTTTTTCCATCCTCAATTGAATCAAGCAAGACCTTTGAATTAACGGGATTACCCAATACATAAAGGGTCTCTACTATCGCCCTCCATTCGGATTCAGCTAGCAACACTGCATTTTCCTGCTTTGATTTTATGTGAATGGCTTTAGCCTTGTTATTGACTTGGGCAATTAATGTAAAGAGATCCGCCCGTGCCTTTGCTGCTGTGATTGCCATTATTTTCACCTCTCCATTAACAAGAACCAAAGATTAACACTCTGGCAAGAGAATGGGTGCAGGTAATGTTTTAGCAAGTGGCGGAAATAATCACTCCGTGTAATCGGAAAAATCATTAACCTACTTGCTTATGAAAGGAAGTTCTCATGCAGTTGTAATATCCAGTAAAGATGGTGATATTTTGATAATTGATTCTTGTAATTGTCCACAAGATTCCTAACTCCACAGAAATATTTTGAAGCAAGAAAGAAGGTATGTGAAAAAGCCAATCTTGATTGGTGATCTATATATTTACTAAAACAGCCTTTCGGCACGGAGTTTCACGGAAAAGTGCAATTTTCATCATTGAAAACTATCCAGGAAGAATCTTGGATATCACGAAGGAAAGAAGAGAGAAAATAGGTTGGATTGCGGAAGATTCGAAGGGTGAAAAGCTAGAAATAATTGCGATTCATCATGAAAGTCACTGGGAAGTTTTTCATGCAATGCCTAGAATTTACAAGGAAAGGAGGGGTAAATTAGATGAAGAAGATCTATGGTGAAGATTATTTAAAACCAGGCGATGAGATCTATGAGATCAACTTGGATGAAGAGATCGTGATTTTAGATGGCGAGCGCTTAACTGAAGACCGTGCATACAAACTGGGGCAAGAGCTTGCAATTAAATTGCGAGAAATCTATGACCGGGAAGAAAATGATGCCAAGCCTCTTTGATTGCCTAACTCTTTACTCCGCTACCTTCCACAACCGCGTATAGGTATTTCCCCGTAGGCTCAGTGCTAATTTGATAAGTTGGGTATCTTTCTCATATGTCCCAGGTGCTAAATCAGCGTACTGTTTTGTTCCTAAACCCCGCCGATAACATTGCAGTCTGCCTGAAGGATTTCACACCAGGGGATGTAATTAATCAAGATGGTTACACCATTAAAGTTTTAAATCCCATTCCCCGCGGCCACAAAATTGCCACCAAATCAATCGCAAAAAATAATGGCGTTATTAAATATGGCGAGCGCATGGGCCATGCCACAACCGATATTCAAATCGGTGAACATGTCCACACCCACAATGTCTTAGGCGATCGTGTATCAACTGAAAGTAATCAGTAATGAGCATTACCGGCTTTAATCACCCGCCCCGCGGTGTTGGTATTCGCGATCATCAATTAATCCTGCCTTCAGTTGTTTGCTCCACCCACATCAGCCGCAAGATCGCTTCCGAAGTTGGCGCCATTACCTTTGCTCATCAAAATGGCTGCGGGATTATTGGCCAGGATGTCTCTGGCATCGACAATTTCTTTGTGGCACTTGCCAACCACCCAAATGTGCAATCAACCTTGGTGGTCTCCCTCGGCTGTGAGACAACCCAAGGCCCTGAGCTTTTGCCAAAGATTAATCAAAAGCAATCTGATCTACTGGTAATTCAAGACAGCGGCGGGGCTGGTGCCACCTTTGAAAAGGGTGCTGAACTGGCGAGAAAACTGCGCAGTGAGAATCCATCAAATAAAGCTGCATTAGATAAATTACTAGTTGGCCTAGATATCCCCAACCCAATTGATACCAAACATCTTATAAAAGCATTAACTGATGCTGACTTTGCAGTTGAAGTCGCTAGTGATAACTCCACTACAAATCTAGCTAACTTAATGCGCGCCAAAGCCCACCTGATCATCTCCTTCCCAGATCCAAACCAACCACCAACTGGTCTGCCACTTATTCCCATAATCAACATTGCTTCCAGTAGCCCACTTCATACCGCCCTGATCAATGAGTTTGATCTGCCAAGTGATTATGAAATAAATAATTTAATTGAGTTAATTAATCAGGTCGCAAATGGGCAAAAAACCAAGAGTGAATTAAGTGGCATTGGTGAGATCATCGCACCACGTTTGGTCAGAAGCACCTAGTGAGAAACCAATAATGCTTACTGGCTATCAGCGCGCCACTGGCAAGTGGGGCTTTCGAAACCATGTTTTGATCCTGCCACTACATCAAATGCTCTCAGCTATTGCCCGCGAGGTTGAGGCAAGCGCACCTGGCTCAGTTGCGGTCTCACATGATTGGGCCCAGCTTCCTGAGAAAGATCAAGATCGCATCCTGCACACATTAAGTGGTGTGCCAGCTAATCCAAATCTATTTTTAACTATTGCACTGCGTCTTGGCACACCAATTGAGGATCAGTTACTTGCCATGGCAAAAGCAAAGGGTGCTACTAACATTATAGAAATCTCACTTAGTGATGAGAAATCTTTAAATCAACTAAGGGATAGCGCTTGCAAGGTTGCACTTAAGCAATTAGAACTGGCAAAGGCAGAAGTGCGCATACCCGCACCAATTTCTGCAATTGTCTTAGGACTTGAGTGCGGCGGCTCTGATGCCTATAGCGGCATAACTGCAAACCCAGCGTTAGGTGTTGCTAGCGATAAGTTAGTTGCCCAAGGCGCCACATCAATTCTTGCTGAAACAATGGAGATCCTTGGCGCAGAACATCTACTTGCAAAACGTGCAATTACACCAGAAGTTGGCAGGCAAATAATTGATGTCGTCACTCGTTATGAGAAATCAATTACCTATGAAGGAATAGATATTCGAGGAGCCCAACCATCTCGAGGAAATATTGAAGGCGGTCTTTCTACATTGGAAGAAAAATCACTTGGCGCAGCGAAGAAGGCAGGAAACGCGCAATTTACTGGCGTACTTGATTACGCAGATCAACCAGGTAAAGCAGGTCTTTACTTTATGGACACACCTGGCCATGACATTGAACAGTTAACTGCATTCGCATCCGCTGGTGTGAACATCACCGTCTTTACCACCGGCCGCGGCACACCCACTGGCTCCGCCGTCATGCCAACTATCAAAGTAGCCACCAACACCGAAATGGCAACTGCCCTTCCGGATTTAATTGATATGAACTCTGGCACCATCGCAGATGGCACACAATCACTGGAAGAAAACGGTGAGCAGATTTATGAGTTAATAATTAAGGTAGCAAATGGTCAATTAACTAAAGCTGAAATTGGTGGCCACCGCGAGTTCAATCTCTCTCGTTTGTATGGATCAAGCCTATAAATTACGTAGCGCCTCTTGAATCTCACTAAATGCTTTTGGATTTAACTTAACTGCAAACTCTGGCAAGGAAAACAGCCCAGCCACATCTTTTGCTTTAGCCAGTGGAATTAGCTTTTCCTTTAGCGGATCATTTACTCGATCACTCTTACCTAAGTAATCCACCCAGATCGCCAGCACTAAAGATAAATAGTTAGTTGGCAGATTCTTCTCAATTAAGACATTAATTGTTGTAAAGAGGCGATGTGGCAGCTTTTGTGAGCCATCCATTGCAATCTGCTCACTTCGATGGCCAAGGGATGGGTTAGCAATTCGTTTTCTAATCGCTGCGCTATAAGCATCCGCACTCTCACCCGCTGGTACTTCAAAACTACTTGCTGCTTGCTCCTGGATGTTTTTAACCAACTGCTCATGCTTTGGATCTTTAATTACTTGGGCAACATACTCAATTCCAGCAAGCTCACCGGTATAGGCAAGGGCAGAGTGAACTGCATTAAATAGGCGCAGCTTCATTAACTCATAGCCAGCCACATCATCAACAAATTGGATGCCAATGCCACCTAAATGCTTCTCAATCCGATCCTTCTCAATTACCCATTGCATAAAAGGCTCGGTAACTAATACGCCGGCCTGCTTTGGGGCCGGCACAATCCGGTCCACCATCGTGTTTGGAAAGGTAACCTCTTTATCAATCCAGTTAGTAAAGATTGCATCCCCAATTAACCCAGCACTCTTTAACACCAATGCTTTTGTGATTGCGCCATTGCCTGACAAGTTATCGCAGGAGATAACACTGATGCCCTTCTTTGTCTTTAGATAGCGCGCATGCAATAAGTAGGCCAGGCGTCCTGGCAATGTTGCCTGCAGATCATCACTGTATACATACGCTTTTTCAGTTGCAGTTATCGTGATTGCAAGAAAATCCTCATCCGCAACTATCTGCGCCAGTGCTAAATAATCCTTTGGATAAAAGTAGGTAGCAACAATTGATGTGATTTCCTCATCTGTGCTACTAACACCATCACTTTGCCTGACAAGATACTTAAAACCCATATCGGCAAGGGATGCGGCCTCTTTTGGATCACGCTGTGAAACAGCAGCAATTGCTAACTTCTGGCCATTGTTAATTGCCCGCTGCACATACACCGCCTGGTGCGCCTTGTGAAAGGCGCCAAGGCCCATATGCAAGATGTTTACCTTTGTATTACCCATTACAGATTAAAGAAATCCTTAGATAACTTATAAGCAACTTCGGCTGCTAATTCATGTGCCTCTGATTTGCTGATGCGATGGCGCATTACCTCTTTTGCTAAGTACCCAGCATCAAATCTTCTTGCCACATCATGTCTTACTGGCACTGAACAAAATGCTCTGGTGTCATCAATAAAGCCAACTGTGTTGTAGTAACCAGCAGTCTCAGTTACCGCATCCCTCCATCGCGCCATGCCATTTAAAGAATCTAGAAACCACCAAGGCGGGCCTAATCGAACAGATGGATACGCCCCAGCAATTGGTGCAAGCTCTCTGGAGTAAGTTGCCTCATCTAAGGTATATAAAACCAACTTAAAGTTTTTACTGCTGCCAACCTCATTTAGTAAGGGCTGCAGCTCTTTGGTAAAGGTAAGAGCAACTGGAATATCAAAGCCACGATCTGGCCCGTATGTATCAAATATCTTTTTGTCATAGTTTCTAAGTGAGCCAGGATGTAATTGCATTACTAGGCCATCATCTGCGCTCATGCGCGCATGTTCCATCAACATTACAGCGCGATACTTTTCAACTACGGCAAGATCAGAACTGCCCTGCATTACCTGCTTAAACAGAGCCTCTGTTTCACTACCTGTTGCTATCAATGTCTGTGCGCTAAAGACGCCATGATCTGTTGCGGTGGCTCCCGTTGCTTTAAATATCACCCGTTGTTTGCGCAGTGCCTCAAGTAATGATGCAAAGGATGTAATTGCCACACCACTTACCGCACTTAGCTTTTCAATAGAGGATAAGAAATCAGGGCGCAGTGGATCTGAAACATCATCTGGCCTGAAAGTTGGTATTACCCGTCCCTTAAGTCCCAAGCCACTAATTGCCTTATGTGTCTTTAAATCATCAGCTGTGGCGTCCGTTGTTGCTAATACCTCGATCTTAAATCGATTGAATAAGGCCTGTGGCAAGAACTCTGGGCTCTTTAACTTACTATCTATTACCTCATATAACTTATCGGCATTTTCTTCACTTAATACCTCATCAATATCAAATAATGTATACAAGATCTCCTGCACCCAGATGCGAGATGGTGTTGACCTAAATAGATGCCAATGTGATGCCAGTATTCGCCAAACTACCTTTGGATCAACTGCGCTACTGGATCCATCTTTTTTTGGTATCCCTAAGCTCTCATATGAAACACCTTGGCTATATAGCATCCGGGTGATGTAGTGATCTGGAGTTACTAATAACTCAACTGGATTAGCAAAAGCTTTATTTTCAAGGATTACCTTTGGATCAATATGTCCATGTGGTGACAGGATTGGATAATCCTTCATCACCTCATATAACTCACGCGCCAAACCCAATGCACTTGCATCTTCTGTTAAATACCGATCACTTAACATTTTCATCCAGCCAATCAAAGGCATCATCTTGCATCTGCGCTGTAAAGGAGTGCAGCACTGGATAGGTACTTCCCTTGTACTTACCCGCTGGATAATTCTTTACAAAGTATGCATCCGCATCTTGCATACCTTGCTTAGTAAATAACTGATCTTTTCCGCAGTACTGCACATATAGCGGCTTAGGTGCGCCCATCATTGCTACCGCTGGCCAATCCCCATACTTTGCTAAATCCTGTGGCCAAAACATCCAAGAGTGGCCAGCAACATGTTTATCAATCATTGATTCATATGTAGCCATAGCTCCCACCGGAACACTAGCCGCAATCTCATCCACTGTTGCATGCATATAAATAGTTCGACATCCCCCACCTGATAAACCCATCACTGCAATCTTGGAACCAATCTCTGGCAATGTCTTTGCAACTGCAAATGCCACCCGATCATCAAAGTTAAGTAAACCTGCCAAGGTAGTACCAAATAAACTTAAGTACTTACTAAGCGCCATTGATTCATGCATTACCGCAAGACGTTCATACTCACTCACACCTAAGATCTCGATTAATCGCTCTGGCATCTCATCCATTGAAAAACTGCGAGAGCCCCACATAAAACAATCAAAGGTTAAAACTGCATAACCACGCTTTGCTAATAAGTTAGCTGGCGCTCTATCCCCATAATGATTCTTGCGCAGCCAGTCATACTCAGCTGGCATAACTGCGCCACCTTCAACTAACTTCTCTTTGCCATAACCTTTAACATCATCATGGCTATGCAAAAACAAAACTCCAGGCAGTGGCCCAACAGCATCCTCTGGCACCAACAAATAACTTTGTGTTCTTGGGCCGTATCCGGTACTCCAACTTAACTCAGTTATTCGAACCCCATCATGCACCCATGACTTACCGCGCTCTAACTTAAAATCAGTTGGAAACTTAGGCAGCTTGCCAAAGACCTCAAATAACTGCGACATACTTATCTTCGCATTTTTATCGGGTGCAAACCCCAACGCACTTGGCAGGTCGGTGTACTTACCTAGATCCATGTGGGCTCCGTAAATTAGGAATTGCTTAATTCTAGCCCTCACTTTGATGAGACTATTTCGAGGAAAAAGACCTACGGTGAAGAATATTTCGAAGTTATTTAAGCAATTGTCAGCTGAATAACCTTCCAAAACTGCCATTACCGCTATGGCACCCCAAACTGACCTAAAAACCTTAATGGAGTTTTCTGGTCATACTCAAGTCTCTACAGTTATTGGAAACTATGTATTTGCGACTAGCGAATCTATGAAGAATGCTGTGAGCGGGATGGATAGAATGCGACCTTCAAACTAATGGGCAGTCAACACATTCGACCCCAAGGCTCGATTCCCAAATACTTAAGTGAATACCTTCCGCTAGCGTAAATCTCTAAATCTTTGGCAGAGAAGCAGTCAAACTGACCGTATCAAGAGAGACCTGGATAACGCGACCGACTAAGTCCAACACATAAGACGGAGACGACGACCATTCATTCGGGTCTTGTGTAATTCTCGTTTTAGGATCTTCTTTGACCTGGTGTCGATCGATAACCCAATCTAAAGCGCTGCGACCAGAAATATCATACAAATGGACATCATCTGGAATGTCCGAAATGGCGAGAGATCCATTAACGATCAATCGAGTCTTATCTAACTTTGAACCATTTTTGTCATATTTCAAGCTTGAAATATTTATCGACCCAAGGCCACTAACGTCAGAGAGGAAGTAGGGGGCAACTTCTTCATATCGAACATGGAGCGCACCTAGCTTTCGCCCGATATTACTAACGATGTCAAACTCCTTGACTACCGGAATTCTAGGCAAGGCCTTACTAAGTTCAACTTTGTACTTCTGACGGTAACTTTGACTGTGCAGTAGGCCGTAGACATAATAAAATATGTCTTCCGCCGTAACACCTTTCCCAATTTTTTCCTGATACCTCTTCAAAGTATTTTCGGAAATGCCACTTATTCGGCCAAAATCTCTTGTGCCTTCCTCAAAAAGTGATGGTGCGGTTAATTCCTTGTTCCCCTGATATACGTATAGTGGAAAACATTGCCCGTTACCCATGAGTTGTAGATCTGGCAACGCATCGGTCATGATTAACCCAAATGGTTTAGAAGGATTCTGATTGAGTGAAATCACTAAATTCTCTGATTCCTTGAAGGGGAATATCTTCTTTAACTGATACTGCTGGGCATTTAAATACTTATTAAAGTAAACGTATTTCTTGGCAAATGGGCGATAGAGACTTACCCTGACGGAGGATTCATCAAACAATAATTTCCTTCTTTTTGCTAAATCTTCTTTCAAATTTCGATCCCAAGCGATCTTAGAAGAATCATTATGCAACTCAATTATTTGATCTACAGCCTCGTTACTTACTTTGCCCTTTTGATCTTGATTCTCTAGGCTGGCAAGGACTGCATTGTAATTACCAATAATCGACTTAATGTTCTTTACCAGGTTCTTTTCGGAAAAATTATAGGCCCAGCTATCACGACTTGTCGCAAGGCCGAGCGAATTCAAGGAAAAAATTCCATTATTTTCTGTGCTCTGCTTATTTGAGATAGGTTCATACTTTAAAAATGATTCATCTCTTTGATTAATCCAGTCGCCATTCTTATCTATCACTACGGCTTCCCACGACATTCCATCAATAGATCCAAAATCACTAATGATTTTTAGTTTCTGTTCCCGTGACAGATAATCCCCAATATCATGGTAATAAATATCCGCAGTATCTCTTTTCCCGGGATTTTTGACTAAAATTGTTATAGCTACAGGCGTTCGACTGCCAGAGCCAAAAATCTTTCCTCCTTCTTTTTTGGACAACTCTCCCTGAGTTCTTTGATTTCCCCTCAGATTGAATATATACAAGGATGAAAACTCCTCAGACAAGCTTTTACGAAACCCATCCATCGCTTTTGCGTCTATGAAGGATCCATTGGTGATAAAGCCAATCACGCCTTCATTTGAGATTCTGTCAGATGCCCACCTTATGGCGCGTATATATGAGTCGTAGACACTTCGAGAGCTGACACTGGCAGATTGCTTTGTATATGTGACTTGGATACGCCTATCGAGCGTTGGATATTTAACGTTTGAGTTGTTGTCATTCATCACGTCCTGGCCAGCAGAATAAGGCGGGTTGCCAATAACAACTCTCAATTCTTTCTTCTTTTGTATATCTGCTCGCGCGTTATTCTCCTTGAAAACTTCTAGGTCTAGGGAGTCTTCAGCTTCAAACATTTGAAAAGTATCGGTAAGAACTATACCGTTGAAGGGTAAGTATTCATCCGTCGCATCAGCGAAGGCGGATTCAATGTTTATTGCTCCAATATAATATGCGAGTAAGACGATTTCATTAGCATGCAATTCGGAGGAAAATTTCCTTTTTAAGTCCTTTCTGCTGATTATTCCACTTTGGATCAATCTGACTATAAATGTTCCAGTACCTGTAAAGGGATCGATGATGTTGATCCCTTTGTCATTCAATGAAGATTTAAACTCTTTGTTAAGAACTTTTTCTACCGATTTAATTATGTAATCTACAGCCTCGATAGGGGTGTAAACAATTCCTAACTTAGCCGTCGTTCTAGGAAAGGCTGTCTTGAAAAAACGTTCGTAAAGTTCGGTAACCAACTTTTGCCTAGATTCATTGTTATCAATACCTTTAATTCGTTTACGAACGCTTTCGTAGAATGCCTCAAGCTTCTCATTTGTTTCAATGTGCCCCTCTAGGGCAATCAATACTCCATCCATGGTCTTAGATACAGGATTCAATTTTGCAAAATCATAATCTGAAAACAGTGCCTCAAATATAGGTTTAGTCACAAGATGTTGAGCAAGCATTTCAATTGCTTCGTCCCGCGAAATACTGTCATTGATGCTGTCTCGAATTCCCTTTAGGAATTTATCAAATTCTTTAGTTGCTACTGACTTCGGACCCTCCAGAAGTGTTCTCAGTCTAATTTCTTGACTTAACGCAATATTTGCGATGTCTGACGCCCATCGTTCCCAATAACCTCTTTCTCCCACTTTCTCAACAATTTTTGCGTAGATTCCATCAGCGATTTGAGAGGGTAAGTGGACTAAAATCCCTTGTTCGAATTCTTCTGCGGTAGAGATATCTTCTTCGCCGTCGCCAGTTATTACATCTACTTCTATTTTACTGTCGCGATCCTGGTTCAAGTTTATTTGATTTATAGTTACATCAAATCTGTCATCATGGGCTCTTAGGGCGTTTAAAACATCCCAAATGACCTTGTACTTAGTGCCCTTTAAAGTACTATCAATGTCCGCAGCGGCTGTTATGGCGACTGGCAGAATGATGTAACCGCTATTTTTCCCATCGTATTTGCGCATCACCCGGCCAACGGCTTGAACAATATCGACCTGGCTTCCTCGCGCTTCTGTAAAAATGACTGCATCCAATGCAGGCACATCGATACCCTCTGAGAGACAGCGAGCATTGGTAAGAATTCGTGCTGATTGTGGTCCTGGGTCTGCCTTCAACCATTCGAGACTTTGTCGGCGGACGAGCGCGTTTTGTTTACCATCAACGTGTTTCGTTTGAAGAGAAAGCCCCTGTTTACCTTCCGTCGGCCTATTAGCTGTTCTACCAACAATCTCTAGTCGCTTAGCAAGGACTTGAGATGCATCAATTGTGTTGGCAAAAGCGACTGCCCGCTTCATTGGGATATCGTCAACATCCTCGCCTTGGGTCTTAATCTTTGATAAGCCTCTCCAGCAGCCAAGCAACTTACTTGCATCATCTAAATTAATGGTCGAATCTTCTGATCTAAATCTTTCTAGATCCACACGTGCGACGTACTCTTCATCAACAGCCAAGATCAAAACTCGATAATCTGACAATAAACCGCGCTCAACCGCGGTACCGAAACCTAAACGATAGAACTCCTCACCAAATTTTTCAGGATCATCCATGGAGGCAATAACGCCACCGGATTCAGCAACTTTATTATCTACATCCTTGTAGATCTTAGGAGTAGCAGTCATATATAGACGTTTCGATGCCTTCACATACCCGTTGTCATGAATTCTAACGAAGTGAGAGAAATCCTCAACCGCTGCTTTTGCTGCAGTGGTGACACCCGTTGTTCGGTGCGCTTCATCGCAAACTACAAGATCGAATTCGGAGAGTGGATTTTTCTTACCGTTTTGAGCTTTGAAAATAATTTCTAGGGATTGATAAGTTGAGAAAATAACTAGATTCTTGGTTCCACGGTTTGCCAAAGCCGCTGCAAGCTTTTCTACATCTGTAGATGCGGGAATTGCAAGATCAGTAACTTGCATATCATCGTCATCTTTCTTGCCAACTTTGGCATCGCTACATACTGCAAGCGCCATGTAGGGAGACTTTTTATTCTGACCCCATTCCATGATGGTCTGACTCAACAACGAAATAGAGGGAGCCAAGAAAAGTATGGTCGATGGAGTTTTCTTTTTCTTGAAAAACTCCTCTGCGATGCGCAGAGAAACCAGAGTCTTACCAGTACCACAGGCCATGATGACCTTGCCGCGATCTGCCTCCTTGAATCCATCCATCACTGCTGTCAGCGCATCTATCTGGTGGGGACGAAGTTCCTTTTGTGAAATTGGAACGCTTCCATAGTTCTCAGTCAGATCGAATGCTCCCCAACTAATAAGGGACTGCTCCATGTCATGCAGGAGGATTCGCTGGACTGGAATCTGCTGGTTCTTAAGAGCTTCTTCAGCATTACGTGTCCATTGATTAGAAGTAGTAATGACAATTCGCTTTACATATCCATCCTTGCCTGATGATGTATAGAAGGTTCCTAAATCATCTAGGTAAGTTCTCTCGTCATAGAACTTGCACTGGATGGCTACCTTTCCACCACTTGCTATGTCATCTGCAACTAAATCGATACCAACGTCTGGCCCTATTCCTGCTTCCTCGCGGAGGCGGACATTGGCAAGCTGTTCAGACCAAATGGGATCCTTAATCAAATAGAACTTAGTTAGGCGCTCGAACTTGGTCCCCTTATCCGAATCGCTAGTCGCGGTAGCTCGAAACTCGGCCAAGAGTTGGGCCAGAGTCTTTTCAACTATCGAATCTGGATTCATGGTTCTAAGCGTAAAGGGCGGGACTGACAAATCAAGGGAGATCGATCGCAAATAAACCCCTGGGGTTAAGGAATGGCCATTTTATGGCGGAATCAAAGATTTACAAATGAAATGAGAGAAACACATTGATACATGGAAGGGTTGGGTTTAAGCCCAATTCAACATATTCCTATTTAAAGCGAGTCATTGAGTTTTGTTTCTAACCGCTGTTAAAATCTCTGTATGAAAGAGAGAACAGCTAAAACTTTAAGCTCAATCTCTCTATTGATTCTCGTGCTTACTGGCTGTAGTTCTGGATCAAGTACAACATCTACAGAGGTAGATATTTCAACTCCGCAAGGAAAATCGGCTGCATACAATGAGAATTTTGCTGCAAGCACAATTGATTGGTTGTGTGGTGAATCTTTAGGGCTCGCTTGCCCAGATGTTCCAGCAGTTGGACCGGCTGATCCCTCAAAATTCGATAAGAATTTATCTATCACTGTCGAAGCGGATGCAAATTTTGAATACATAAACGTTCATATTCCAATGGCTTGGGGTGAAGATGCAGATTTTTATTGCAATTACCAGAAGGATGAAGGTTGGAATGATTATTCATTTAATGAGTTAATCAAGGAATTTTTCTGGGATCTAAAATTCAATTTAGAAAACCGGGATTATCCCCCAACCTTGTTGCCATCAAAAGGATTTATTTTCACATCAGAGTACTTACTCTATTCAAAATATAAGCAAGATCGGCTAGGAATAGAAATTCCTCGTACTATTTTGAAGAAGTGGAGCGGTGATCGAATTGGCGTTTCAACAGAAGATGCAAAAGTTATCATTACTGATGGTGACGTTTTTATTGATTACAGAAAGGCTCACACGCTAGGTGAATTGCTTTGGCATCCAAAGAGCATTGATTATTGCTGGTTCACTGAAGATGGAAAAACTGTAGGTAATTGGCTTCGCTACTAAAACTTATTTAGAACCCTTCCAACTTCAACCTAACCCCAACCAACGGCTGCGGACTATCGGTATCCCAACCTACGCGGGCTGGAACATCTAGGGTGGTCTTGCCTAATGATTTGATGTATTCGGTGAGCATTGCTGATTGAGATTTTGGAATGTAGCCAACTTGGAGCTCTTGGATTACAACCATTACTGCATTGAATCAAAGGGGTTTTCTGGCTCTAGCTTTAGGGTGGCATTTGTGTAGAGCTCACCATTTTCTACTGAGTTATTGTTTTTAATTAACTGCACAAGATGATCACGTTGGAAGGACTCTCCCACTACATCAAAGGTGTATTCCTCTTCATTTTCTACTGCTTCATTAACCTGGGCAGGAATTTCACTGGGAATGCTCTCTTTTTTAAAGTAATTGCGGAATAAGTTCATTTCTTTGTCTTACTTGGAGCAAGGATTAACTTCGGCTTACTTGTCTCTATATCTTTGATCTCTCCCTTTATCGCCTTAACAGTTGCAGGTAATCCGTTTTCATATGCATACAGTGCGAGCGCAAGTAGCCTGCTGAAAGCTATGCCATCTTGGCTTGAGAATTTAAGTCCGGATGTTTTCTTACGGTTAGAGACTGCAAATATGTAATCATCTCTACTTGGGTTTGAACTAGCTGCTAAGAACTTAGCAAAGGTCCACTCTGTGGAGTTGTTGGGACCAACGAAGATAAGGCGTTGATTGGTTAACTTAACCATTCCTTGTTCTTTATCCATCTGCATTTCCTCCCCTGGAACTATTTGACCAGCCATTGAGCCGACTCGGTAGCGAATGCCGGCAACTATTGGAATAGAAAAGCCTTGGCTGCGGCCGGTGTAGCGAGTTGGTGTTCTTCCTGCTTCATGAAAGATTGCAGTTCCAGTCCAAAGAATTAATTCACCCTTTTTTTGCACAAGGTTGTTATCTGATGGCTCTTCACCATTGGCTGCGCCTGTGAAGATGTCTAAGGCGTGTTGGAGAACTTGATGTTCTTGGTTCCAATCATTTAACTCGGAATCAAATTGTGCTTGCGCCTTCTTGGCTGCGCGCTTTGCCTTTAGATCTGCCCAGAATCCCATGGCGTGATTATCCCCCTTCTTACTGACACTTCTAACACCTAGTCACCTGTGGTGGCTGACAGTGGTGGGATATATCTTTTAAGTATGAAATGCCCTACGTGTAAAGGTAATCAGATCAAGCGGATTCTCTATGGCATGCCTGATTTTGAAAACTTTGATTTTGATAAGTATCAAGTTGGAGGGTGCACTGGGATGGATGAAGGACCGACGCATTGGTGCATCGATTGTGAGGAAGGTTTTAGCAGGCCCTTACGCAAGAAGGTACCTAACTTAAATACTGATTAAAGCTTTGAAGGCGTAATCAGCAAAATAAAGTTATAGACCGGGATCAAGATAAACCAGCCACTCTTGCCCACATCATGCATCCTTCTAATTGCAACGGCAATTGTTGGGATAACTGTTAGAAGTGAGACCACATTGCCTACTAACTCACCGGCGATGGCTGAGATGATGAATGTAATGACGGATGTAGTTAAAACGAAGTACCAGTACTGAGATCTAGTAGATACCCCAGAAAAATCAGCGTAGCGATTAAAACCATCTCTTGTTGCTGCAACTATTGGTAACTCTTGATTGTCCATATCCCAAGGATATGCGCCCCTCACACAGTTGGGTGCCTAGATGAAGATATGTTGTAATAAAACTAGCAGGGCTTACTTAACCTCATCTTGGGCCCGGCTTAAACGCTGTGAGATATAGACCGGAATTAAGGAAATTAAGATAACTACAGTTGCAACAACATTGACCACACTTGCCTGATTAGGCCGTGACATCTCTTTTAAGATCCAAAGTGGCAAGGTGTCAACGCCAGGTGGTGCGGTGAAGATTGTTACTACAACCTCATCAAAGCTAAGTGCAAAGGCAAGGAGTGCGCCTGCAACGAAGGCGGTTCTAAATTGTGGGAAGGTAACTAATCTAAAGGTGTGCCATAGGCCAGCACCTAAATCAGCAGAGGCCTCCTGCAGGGATGGATTCATTCGCTTTAGCCGAGCAAAAACATTATTAAACACCATCACAATACAAAACGTTGCGTGGGCAACGATCATGCCAAAGTAACCAATATTAAATCCAGCTGGTGATAAAAAGGTGTTGTAGGTATTACTAAATGCCACACCCGTTACCACACCAGGAAGTGCGATTGGTAGAACTACTAATAAGTTAACTGTGCCCTTGCCAAAGAAATCAAAGCCCTTCAGGGCAAAGGCAACTAAGGTGCCTAAGAAGGCTGCAATGATTGTTGAGCCAGTTGCAACAATTAGTGAGTTTAACAATGCGGTGCGAATTGGTTGATAGGT